>NZ_JBIUWJ010000003.1:0-253024 GCF_044743405.1 Pseudomonas sp. NPDC087626 | reverse complement strand
GCAGAGCAGCTTCTTCGCTCAGGGAGCCGTCAACAGCACCAGTGTTAGCGCCGTAACCAGCGTTTGGATCAACAGCGCCTTCACCGGCGTTGTCGCCGCCTTTGGACGAGCAACCTACAGCTACAGCCATGGCCAGGGCCAGCGCAGCAAACTTACCAAACTTCAGCATTTCCATCGTGAAACTCCTAATGAACCCCAATGTGTTAAGTACAACGTATAGCGCCGCGTCAGTTCAGGTAAGGGGACCAGGAAGGTTCTCTGACTTCGCCTTGTGCGGTAGGAAGCGGGAGCCTTACGCGTCCATTGATGGACACGAGCATCAAGACTCCCCGGCCCTGCTGGCGGGTGGCGTAGATTACCATGGTGCCGTTGGGCGCAACAGTAGGCGACTCGTCCAGAGTGCTATCAGTTAGGATTTTTACACTACCGCGCTGCAAATCCTGGGCCGCCACCTTGAAATTGGTGAAACCTTGCTGGCGATGGATCATCACCAGAGTCTTTTCGTCGGCCGACAATTTCGGGTTGGCGTTGTAGTTGCCGATAAAGGTTACGCGCTCGGCACCGCCGCCACTGGCGCTGGTCTTGTAGATCTGCGGCTTGCCGCCACGGTCGGAGGTGAAGTAGATGGTCGAGCCATCCTTGCCCCAGAACGGTTCGGTGTTGATGCCAGGCCCTGCAGTCACGCGGGTGATCTGGCGCGAACCCAGGTTCATCACGTAGATATCCGGGTTACCGTCCTTGGACAGTACGAACGCCAGGCGCGAACCATCCGGAGACCAGGCTGGAGCACCGTTGAGGCCTTCGAAGTTGGTGATCTGCTCACGACGACCAGTGTCGATGTTCTGCATGAAGATCCGCGGACGCTTCTGCTCGAAGGAGACATAGGCGATACGCTTGCCATCGGGGGCAAAACGCGGCGACAGGATCGGCTCACGGGACTGTAGCAGGGTCACTGCACGCGCACCGTCATAGTCCGAGCGTTGCAGGGTGTAGCGAGTGTTCTTCTCGGAGAAACGCTCGGCCGTCACGTACAGCAGACGAGTCGAGAACGCGCCCTTGATGCCCACCAGCTTCTCAAACGACTGGTCCGAAATGTAGTGCGCCATGTCGCGCAACTGGTCAACGCCGCCGGAAACGCTGCCGGTCAGCACTTGCTGCTCGGTGTTGACGTTGAACAGGGCGTACTGCACCTGCAGGCGACCGCCGGCCGGAACAATGCTGCCGACCATGATGTACTGAGCGCCCAGGGCCTTCCAGTCGCGGTAGATGACTTCGCTGGCCTGGGTTGGCTGGCTGATCATGTTCTGCTTGGGAATAGGCGAGTAGTAACCCGAGTTGCGCAAATCGTTACCAATGATTTCCGCCATGTCGTCCGGCAGCACGCTGCCGCCCTGCCAGCCGAACGGCACTACCGCGATCGGGGTCGCCCGATCACTGCCGCTGGTGACCAGAATGTTCTTTTCATCCGCCGCCGCTATCCCTGCCATGCAGCAAATAACGACAAGCATTCCTCGAAGAAGGTTTCTCACAAGGCTAGATCCTCAGGTGTGAATGTCATCTTGAATGAACGATAGGGAGCGAAATCGCTCGGCTTCATTCCCTGCATTTCTGTCAAACGTCCAATGTTTTTGACCGCTGCTACAGCCGAGCTGTCGAACGGACCATCGCCACTGGACTTGGCTACCGTGACCGAAGTCACCGTACCATCGGGCAACATGCCAATTTGCAGCACGACCGTCATGTTCTTGCGTGCCGAAGGAGGACGCGCCCAGCCTTCCGCTGCACGTGCACGAATCAGGTCGTCGAAACTGCCCGCGACTTCATCGCCTCGTTCATCGGCCAAGGCCTGCTGACGCTGCGGCGTGTCGGAAAGCAAATCTGCCAGGGCCTGGGCCTTTTTCTCTTCGGCGGATTTACGTGCCGCTTCCTGCGATTTTTTCTTCGCAGCATCGGCAGCAGCTTTCTTCTTCGCATCATCGGCGACTTTCTTCTTCGCCTCGTCCGCTTCAGCTTTCTTCTTGGCGTCGTCCGCGGCTTTTTTCTTCGCGTCTTCGACTACTTTCTTCTTCGCTTCTTCAGCGGCCGCTTTCTTGGCCTCTTCTTCAGCTTTCTTCTTGGCTTCTTCTTCGGCTTTCTTCTTGGCTATATCAGCCAATTGTTTCTCTTCTGCCTTCTTGGCCTCGGCGGTCTTCTTTGCTTCATCGGCTTTCTTGGCTTCATCAGCCTTTTTCGCTTCGTCGGCTTTCTTCGACTCGTCGGCCTTCTTGGCTTCCTCGGCCTTTTGAGCCGCCTCTTCTTTCTTTTGTTCCGCAGCCTTCACCGCTTCCTGCTCGACCTTCTTCTGCTCCATCTGTTCGACTTCGGTCTGGCGCGCAGCGGATTTCTTCGCTTCACCCGCAATCTTCTGATTGGTCTGGGTGGTCGCCTGACTTTTCGATTTCAACTGGTACAGGGTCGCCTGGACAATCGGCTTGGCCGGCGGCAGCTCCGGGGTAAAGGCAAAGCTGACGAACAGCATGCCGAACACCAGCACGTGCAAGCCAATTGCCCAGACACTAGGCCAGAAGTAGCTTTCCGAGGCTGTTGGCTCTCGCTGTTGCTGCATCAGGGCGCCTCGGTAATCAAGCCAACGTTACCGACTCCGGCTTTCTGCAACCCACCCATCGCGCCCATGACGGCGCCGTAGTCGACGGTCTTGTCGCCACGAATGAACACTTGGGTGTGCTTGCCACCTTCGTTGCCGGCGCGAATGATCTTGGTCACCGCATCAGTCATCTGCGGCAGGGTCATTGCCCGGTCCTGCTGCTTCTCGGTGTCGACTTCACTGCCAAGGTTCCAGTAGTAGGTCTTGTCAGCCTTGATCGAAATGGTCAGGACCTGGGTGTTGTTGTCTTGCGGCAAGGCTTCGCTGGAAACCTTGGGCAAATCAACTTTCACGCCCTGATTGAGCATCGGCGCGGTCACCATGAAGATGACCAGCAGTACCAGCATCACGTCGATGTAAGGTACTACGTTCATCTCGGCGACCGGCTTGCGCTTTTTGCGAGCTCGAGCGATTAAAGCCATTGGGAAATACCTGCTTATTCTTCGCTGGTGTGCACTTTACGGTGCAGGATCGCCTGGAATTCATCGGCGAAGGTGTAGTAGCGGCTGATCAGGGTTTCGCTGCGCGCGGCAAAGCGGTTGTACGCAATGACGGCCGGGATGGCGGCGAACAGGCCGATGGCGGTGGCGATCAGTGCCTCGGCGATACCCGGGGCCACGGTGGCCAAGGTCGCTTGCTGGGCAGTGGCCAGGCCGCGGAAGGAGTTCATGATGCCCCAGACGGTACCGAACAGGCCGATGTACGGGCTGACCGAACCAACGGTAGCGAGGAATGGCAGGCTCTGCTCGAGCTTCTCTTCTTCGCGGGAAATAGCCACGCGCATGGCACGGGCAACGCCCTCCATGACCGCTTCCGGATCAACACCCGGTTGCTGGCGCAGACGGGAGAACTCCTTGAAGCCGGCACGGAAGATCTGCTCGACGCCCGAATCCGGATCAGGGTTGCTGCCCGCCTGACGGTACAGCTTGGACAGGTCGATACCCGACCAGAAGCGCTCCTCGAAGCTCTCCAGGGCACGTCGACCGGCACGCAGCAGGTTGCTGCGCTGAAAGATCATGATCCATGAGGTCACCGATGCGGCTACCAGGGTCAGCATTACCAGTTGCACCACGATACTGGCATTGCTAACCAGGCTCCACATGGAGGAATGGTCGACGACGTTAGCTTCCACGCTTTATCTCCTGCTTTGAGTGTGTACCCGCGCCGCTCACGTCGGCAAAGGCCGCACGTAGAGCTTCGGGAATGGCCCGGGGTTTCAAACTATGGGTGCGCACACAGGCCACCAAAAACTGCCCTTCGCAGAGCAGTGCATTATCCGCGGCTCGCCTGACCTGCTGCTTGAAGCGCAGGCTGACACGGTTCAATTCGATTACTTCAGCACTTACCACAAGCTCGTCGTCCAGTCGCGCCGGCGCGTGGTAGCGCGCTTCGCTGGAATGCACGACAAACAACAGGTCCTCGCCTGCCAGCTGTGACTGGGCAAAGCCCAACTCACGTAGCCGCTCGGTCCGAGCCCGTTCCATAAACTTGAGGTAATTAACGTAATACACGATGCCGCCAGCATCGGTGTCCTCGTAATAAACGCGACAACGATGTGCGAACGACTCTAGCCCGTTTTGCGCGCGCATACTCTAGTGCTTACTCCTCAGGTTGCCAATCCAGCCAGGCAACTGTTTTTTCATTCTTCTGCGCCTTTGCTGCCAAACAAGGGTTCGCCAGCCACCTAGGACCACACAAAACCCGAATAAATCGGCGCAGACCGTCATTAATCGTCCACTGCATCCAGAAATGCGTCTACTGCGGGCATTTCACCCATGCGCGTCGGAATGTTCAGGCCAAAGTGCAAATAAGCATGCCGGGTCACTACCCGCCCACGGGGAGTGCGCATGATGTAGCCCTGCTGGATCAGGTACGGCTCCAGCACGTCTTCAATGGTGTGCCGCTCTTCACTGATGGCCGCCGCCAGACTGTCGACCCCCACCGGGCCGCCATCGAACTTCTCGATCATGGTCAGCAGCAAACGCCGGTCCTGGTGATCGAAACCACGCTCATCGACGTCCAGCAGGTTGAGCGCCAGGTCGGCGATCGGCTTGGTGATGTGGCCCTTGGCCCGGACTTCGGCGAAATCCCGCACCCGCCGCAGCAGGCGGTTGGCGATACGTGGCGTGCCGCGGGCCCGGCGGGCGATTTCGAACGCCCCTTCAGGGTCCAGCGGCAGCCCGAGGATACCGGCCGAACGACTGACGATCGTCGCCAGGTCGGCGGTGCTGTAGAACTCCAGGCGCTGGACGATGCCGAAGCGGTCGCGCAGCGGGTTGGTCAGCATGCCGGCGCGGGTGGTCGCCCCCACCAGGGTGAACGGCGGCAGGTCGAGCTTGATGGAACGTGCCGCCGGGCCTTCGCCGATCATGATATCGAGCTGGAAGTCCTCCATGGCCGGGTACAGCACTTCCTCGACAATCGGCGACAGGCGATGGATTTCATCGATGAACAGCACGTCATGGGGTTCGAGGTTGGTCAGCAGTGCCGCCAGGTCGCCGGGGCGCTCCAGGACTGGGCCCGATGTACTTTTGATCGACACGCCCATTTCCTGGGCGATGATGTTGGCCAGCGTGGTTTTACCGAGGCCCGGCGGACCGAAGATCAGCGTGTGGTCCAGGGATTCGTTGCGCCCGCGCGCCGCCTGGATGAACAGCTCCATCTGCTCGCGAACGGTCGGCTGGCCAATGTATTCGGCCAGGCTGACCGGGCGAATGGCCCGATCCTGGACTTCTTCGCGGTCACGCGGGCCACCGGTGGCGGTAATCAGACGATCAGCTTCAATCACTTAGATCATTCCCTTCAGGGCACGACGAATCAGGTCTTCACTGCTCAAGCCTTTCTCCTTGATCGCGGAAATCGCCTTGCTGGCTTCCTGCGGCTTGTAGCCCAGGGAGATCAGCGCGCTGACCGCATCGTTCTCCGCCGAAGCCACCGGTTGCGCCGGGCCATCAGGCTGGTTCGGCACCAGGGCAAACATGCTCGGCACGGCTTCCCAGGCCTTGAAGCGGTCCTTGAGTTCCACCAGCAAGCGCTCGGCGGTCTTTTTGCCGACACCCGGCACCTTGGTCAGCGCCGAAGTGTCCTGGGCCTGCACGCAACGCACCAGTTCATCGACTTCAAGGCTCGACATCAACGCCAGCGCCAGTTTCGGACCGACCCCATTGAGACGGATCAACTCGCGGAAAAAGTCCCGATCACGCTTGCCGATGAAACCATAAAGCAACTGGGCATCTTCGCGCACCACCAAATGGGTGTGCAGGGTTATCGGCTCTCCGATCGACGGCAGTCGATAGAGGGTGGTCATCGGCACTTCCAGCTCATAGCCCAGGCCGTTGACATCCAGTATCAGGTGCGGCGGCTGTTTCTCAGCCAAGGTGCCGCGCAAACGTCCAATCACGTTTCAAATCCTTAAGCGTTAGCCAGATCAGGCGTTCGAAGAGCAAAGTGAGCGAGGTCGCCGCCAGTCCAGGCGCAAATCGCTCAACCAATAAAATCTCGTGGGTGGATGCTATCAGATCACAGGCGCAGGCGACCGCCACGACTGCGCGCCGTCCCCAGCCCATGGGGCAACAGGCTGGAGCGGGTATGGGCATGGCAAATGGCAATGGCCAGGGCGTCCGAGGCATCGATTTGCGGTTTGCTGGTGAGCTTGAG
This sequence comes from Pseudomonas sp. NPDC087626, assembly GCF_044743405.1. NCBI lineage: Bacteria > Pseudomonadati > Pseudomonadota > Gammaproteobacteria > Pseudomonadales > Pseudomonadaceae > Pseudomonas > Pseudomonas sp. NPDC087626. The sequence continues at coordinate 246,723 of NZ_JBIUWJ010000003.1, read as the reverse complement.
CATATGCATGACCATCATCTGCACCTGCTCCTTGTTGGCTGCACCGGTACCGGTGACCGCCTGTTTGACCTGGGTAGCGGTGTATTCGGCGATCTCCAGGCTCTCTTCGGCCCCCGCGACAATCGCCGCGCCACGGGCCTGGCCGAGCTTCAGCGCGGAATCGGCGTTGCGGGCCATGAAGACCTTCTCGATACCCATGGTCACAGGACCGTAGGTCTGGATCACCTCACGCACGCCGCGATAAACAATTTGCAACCGTTCATGTAACTCACCGCTGCCGGTGCGAATACAACCCGACGCCACATACACGCAGCCACGACCGGTATCGCGTACCACGCCATAACCGGTAATGCGTGAACCGGGGTCGATACCAAGAATTAATGTCATAACGCCTGCGGGTTAAGAGAGTGAGGCCAGCATAGAGTAGGCTGTGCCGGATGCACACTTTGTAGCCCTACCGAGAACCCTGTGGGAGCCGGGCTTGCCCGCGATAGCGGTAGAACATTCAACATCAATGTCGAGCCTGCCGACGTCATCGCGGGCAAGCCCGACTCCCACACTAGATCTGCGTCGCCCTTCAGCCGAGCTGTTGGGCCACCGACTCGGGGATGTCCGCATTGGAATAGACGTTCTGCACGTCATCCAGGTCTTCGAGCATGTCGATCAGCTTGAGCACCTTCTCGGCGCCTTCCAGGTCCAGTTCGGCGCTGGTGGTTGGCAGCATCACGATTTCCGCATCATCGGCCTTGAAGCCCGCCGCTTCCAGAGCGTTGCGCACGGCATAAAAACCGGCAAACGAGGTGAATACGTCGATTGAACCGTCTTCGTTGGTCACCACGTCGTCGGCATCAGCCTCCATCGCGGCTTCCATCAAGGCGTCTTCGTCGATACCCGGGGCAAAGGAGATCTGCCCCTTGCGTTCGAACAGGTAAGCCACCGAGCCATCCGTGCCCAGGTTGCCGCCACACTTGCTGAAGGCGTGTCGAACCGCCGCCGCCGTGCGGTTGCGGTTATCGGTCATGCACTCGACCATCACCGCCACGCCACCGGGGCCATAACCTTCGTAGCTCAGTTCGACCATGTCATCGGTGTCGGCAGCGCCGGCCCCACGGGCCACGGCGCGATCGATGATGTCACGGCTCATGTTCGCGCCCAGGGCCTTGTCCAGGGCCAGTCGCAGCCGTGGGTTGGAGCCAGGATCGCCGCCGCCCTGACGGGCCGCGACTGTCAGCTCACGAATCCACTTGGTGAAAATCTTGCCTTTCTTGGCATCCTGACGTTCTTTGCGGTGCTTGATGTTCGCCCACTTGGAATGACCCGCCATAACTCGCTCCGAATTCTCTTTAAAACAATGCCCGCACACCCTGGAAGGCGAGCGGGCAATACACGCTGGATCTGACCCCTGGCGTATCCAGGGATACGCCAGGGTGGCCAGCCTTACTCAGCCTTTGGCTGCTCGCGCAAACGGATGTGCAGCTCGCGCAGAGCCTTGGCATCCACCAGGCCCGGGGCCTGGGTCATCACGCATGCCGCGCTCTGGGTTTTCGGGAACGCGATCACTTCACGGATCGACTGGGCGCCGGTCATCAGCATCACCAGACGGTCCAGGCCAAAGGCCAGGCCGCCGTGGGGCGGTGCGCCGTACTTCAGGGCGTCCAGCAGGAAGCCGAATTTCTCTTCCTGTTCCGCTTCGCTGATACCCAGCAGGCGGAATACCGATTGCTGCATTTCCTTGCGGTGGATACGGATCGAACCGCCACCCAGTTCGGTGCCGTTGAGTACCATGTCATAGGCACGCGACAGCGCGGTCGCCGGGTTGGCTTCCAGCTCTTGCGGCGTGCACTTCGGTGCGGTGAACGGGTGGTGCAAGGCGGTGAAGCTGCCGTCGTCGTTCTCTTCGAACATCGGGAAGTCGACAACCCACATCGGTGCCCACTTGCAGGTCAGCAGGTCCAGGTCATTACCGACCTTGATCCGCAATGCGCCCAGGGCTTCACTGACGATCTTGGCTTTGTCGGCACCGAAGAACACGATGTCGCCGTCAACTGCGCCAACGCGATCGAGGATCACATTGAGGTTAGCTTCAGGAATGTTCTTGACGATAGGCGACTGCAGGCCTTCGACGCCCTTGGCGCGCTCGTTGACCTTGATGTACGCCAGGCCCTTGGCACCGTAGATGCCGACGAACTTGGTGTAGTCGTCGATCTGCTTGCGCGGCATGCTCGCTGCACCAGGAACGCGCAGTGCGGCAATCCGGCATTTCGGATCGTTGGCCGGGCCGCTGAAGACTTTGAAATCGACTTCTTTAAGCTGGTCGGCAACGTCTACCAGTTCCAGCGGGTTACGCAGGTCCGGCTTGTCGGAACCGTAACGGCGCATGGCTTCTTCGAAGGTCATGTGCGGGAATTCACCGAATTCCAGATCCAGCACTTCCTTGAACAGGTTGCGGATCATTTTTTCGGTGATGCCCATGATCTCGTTTTCATCGAGGAAACTGGTTTCGATGTCGATCTGGGTGAATTCCGGCTGGCGGTCAGCGCGCAGGTCTTCGTCACGGAAGCACTTGGCGATCTGGTAGTAGCGGTCGAAGCCAGCGACCATCAGCAGTTGCTTGAACAGCTGTGGTGATTGCGGCAACGCAAAGAACGAACCGGCGTGGGTACGGCTCGGGACCAGATAGTCACGAGCGCCTTCTGGCGTGGCGCGGGTCAGGATCGGCGTCTCGACGTCGAGGAAGCCGTTCTCGTCGAGGAAGCGACGAATGCTGGTGGTCATGCGCGAACGCAGGCGCAGCTTCTCGAGCATTTCCGGGCGACGCAGGTCGAGGAAGCGATAACGCAGGCGGGTTTCTTCGCCGACGTCGGAGAACTCGTTGAGTGGGAACGGCGGGGTTTCCGCTTCGTTCAGCACTTCAAGCTCGTAACCCAGGACTTCGATCATGCCCGAGGCCATGTTGGCGTTGGTGGCACCGGCCGGACGCAGGCGTACCTTGCCGGTGATCTTGACCACGTATTCGCTGCGCACGCGATCGGCGGCGGCGAAGCTCTCGGCGCGATCCGGATCGAATACCACTTGGGCCAGACCATCACGATCACGGATATCGAGGAAAATCACCCCGCCGTGGTCACGACGACGATGGACCCATCCGCAAAGGGTAATTTCCTGACCTTCCAGGCTTTCGTTCAGTTGGCCGCAATAATGGCTGCGCATCATGGTAGTGGTTTCACTTCTCGTAATTCGAAATTCGATGGGAGGTCTTGCTGCACCGCCGCACTTGAATGAAGTGCCAGATAATGCAAGAGCTCGGTGTGTCGTTCAACTTAGTCAGCTTTGTCGCCACCGGCCAGATTCTTCTTCGACCCGGTCTTGAAGTCGGTTTCGTACCAACCGGTACCGCTCAGGCGGAAGCCCGGCATCGACAACATTTTTTTCAGTTCGGGTGCCTGGCAGGCAGGGCAGTCGACCAACGGTGCTGCGCTGATCTTCTGAATGGCTTCCAACTGATGACCACAGGAAGCACATTGATAGTCGTACATCGGCATGGGGTTGTCTCGGCGATCAGGTTCATCCCGCGCAAACAATGGGTTTGGCGGCAAAGAGCGGGATTATATCGATTAAATCGAGCCTGTGCAGCCGTAACGCTGCACAGGGACCGCATCCGGGGCAGATGGACGGCCGGCACTTGGGCGTGCCGGCCGTCCTGCCCCGACACCCCTGCGTCATTCAACGCCCACAGCACCCTGGTTCAAGCTGTGCACTACACACATCACCCGGACCAGGCCACTGAAGTTCTTCACCCCGCCATGACGCAGATGTACTTCGCGATCAACCCGGGACAGCAAGGCGTTGACCGAACAGCAATTATTCCTCGCAATACTGCCCAGGATATTCCAGTAGACCTGCTCCAGCCGCAGGCAGGTGGCGAACCCATTCAAGCGCACCGACCTGGCCTGCGGCTGTGCCAGGCCCATGTCAAACTCACGAACGAAGGGATCAATCTTTATATCCTGAGGCCTAGCAACTTCATCGGCTTCTGACGCTAAGATTCCAATCATATAACTGACACTCCTTTGCCATTCCATTTATAACAACGCTCCGTGTCGCTATAAAAACGTAAGCAAAAACATATTTCCATATGCCTTTATAACCACTGATGTAGGACAAGCCGACAGCAGCAACAAGACTATTAACACTCCCCTACGTGCAACAACGAAACGGAAAGACGGCGCAGGAAGAGTCCCGCAAGAGCCTGGGAAACGCGCCATCAACACCCGGGAGCTTTCATAGGTCCGGGCACGACACCCCACGCTGATGGTGCCGACAAGCCGACACCATCAGCCAGGCAGGGACTACTGGCCGTCCAACAGCGAGCGCAGCATCCAGGCAGTTTTCTCATGAACTTGCATGCGTTGCGTGAGCAGATCTGCGGTGGGTTCGTCGCTGACTTTTTCCAGCAGCGGGAATATCCCGCGTGCTGTACGGGTGACCGCTTCCTGCCCCTGGACAAGTTGCTGGATCATCTCTTCGGCGCTGGGCACCCCCTCCTCTTCTTTAATGGAGGAAAGTCGCGCGTAGATTGAATAGGCGCCAGGGGCCGGAAAACCCAATGCACGAATACGCTCGGCAATCAGGTCCACGGCCAGGGCCAACTCGTTGTATTGTTCTTCGAACATCAAATGCAGGGTACGAAACATCGGCCCTGTGACATTCCAGTGGAAGTTATGGGTTTTCAGATAGAGCACATACGTGTCCGACAGCAAGCGCGAAAGCCCATCGACGATGGACTTGCGATCCGTCTCGCTGATACCAATATCAATTGCCATGCTGTTCCCCTTGTCGGTGATGAAGTCCGTTGCACAGGTGCGCCCTCACTGTAGCAAGAGTCCCGGCTCTGTGCCGGTCGCGCCGGTGATGACCGATCGGCGCCCGTAAATACGGCTTGAAGCGTCTAAAACAAGCCTTCGGCCACCACCGCCCGACGCCCTCGTGCAAATCGCCGGCCACCCCGGAGCACGCGCCCTCCGCGCTGATTTGAGAAGGTACGGTCTTTGCTGTTAAATAGACGCCGTGTCACTGCCGCTATTTCCCCGCGTGCTGTGCATAGGCTGATACCGGGTGCGTGTCCACCGCCTCCCATTGTTCAGAAGCGAACCGTACTCAATCAGCTCTTCCTTGCGATCCGTCTTAACGTGAGTCAATTAAAATGTTGAAAATCGTCCACCTGCTAACGGGCGCAGCAGCTTTGCTGTTGTCCTTCATTCCTAGCTTGCGAACCGAAGCCGTACCTTACCTGCAACAACCTGACGCGCTGTACCTGGCGTTCTTCGGTCTGCTCAACCTGACCCTCGCTCCGGTGATCCCGTACTGGAACAAAGGTCCTCGCCATCAACTGCAAAACCTGGTCAGCGCCTTGCTGGTGCTTGCCGTTGTCCTGCAAACCCTGACCCTGCTGGCACCGATGCCGGAAATCGGCGGTCACCCCGCGGTGCTGTTCAGCCTGATCGTTGCATTGGTCGCAGTCCTGCTGCATCTGGCCACCAGCTTCTACAAGTCTTCACCCGCTGCCGCGACTCATCAGAACTACGACATGACCAACCGGGATACCGGCACCGTGAAGTGGTTCAACACCTCCAAGGGTTTCGGTTTCATTTCCCGCGACTCCGGGGATGATATTTTTGTGCACTTTCGCGCCATTCGTGGCGAGGGTCACCGCGTCCTGGTCGAAGGCCAGCGCGTGGAGTTCTCGGTGATGAACCGGGATAAAGGCCTGCAAGCGGAAGACGTGATCGCGGCCCTGCCGCGTCGCTGATCCCGACCTCGTTACCCGCTCGAAAAAAAACCGCGATGCAGCCAGGCTGCTCGCGGTTTTTTATTGCCTGCCAATCGGTATTGGCCACTGACACTCAATAGTGCGGCGGCGGCGCGTCCTCTTCGAACGTCTCGAACTGGCCGGCCATTTCTTCCTGACGCTTGAGCAGCGCGTTCATCTGCAACTGCAGTCGCTCGACAACCCGCTGCTGGGTCACCAACACATCATTCATCGCCTCGATGGCGTCATCCTGAAACGCCAGGCGACTTTCCAGGTCCATAACGCGCTCTTCCAGGCTCATGACTCAACCCTCCAGAAACGTGAAACCATCGCTCAACACCAGACGCAGGCGCTCACGAATCGCCGCCACTTGCTCGGCGGTATAGGGGCGTGCCGGGTGCTTGCCCCAGACCGGAGCCGGCCAGGCAGCGTCCTCACGTTTACGCACGATGACATGCATGTGCAACTGACTGACCACATTACCCAAGGTCGCCACATTCAACTTGTCGGCGTCGAACGAATCCTTGAGTGTTTCGGCCAACAGTGTTGTTTCCCGCCACAACTGCTGTTGATCGGCCGCCTCTAACTGAAACAACTCACTGATATCCGCACGGCGCGGAACCAGGATGAACCAGGGATAATTCGAGTCATTGGACAACAGCAAGCGGCTGAGCGGGAAATCCCCAATGGTCAGGGTGTCTTGTTCAAGTCGTGAATCCAAAGCAAACACCGCGGGCACTCCTGCATAGTCGATGATTGGGGCCTGGCGCCAGCCCTCGAGGCTGCTGCGCCGGCCATACATGCGCAGCATACCCGCGAACCCGATGCGGTTCACGGCGAAAAATCAGCGCCACGCGCGCCAACCCAGGCGCCATGCCGCGCGCTACCCGGCAAACGCTCCAACACAGAACATTTATCACCCGCACGCACCATGACGGAACTACCGCCCTGCCGCCCCAACAGCGCCACCCCCTCCTGGACCCGGGCCAACCCCGGCAAAAGTGTGAAGCCCATGCAAATGCCGAAAAAAAACCGGCAAAAATTCCATCCACGTCTAAGCTGATTTCTCCGAGCATCCGCCGTTTACACACCCCAAAGGGTGAACCGGTAACATTTTGTGTTCTCACCCATGCACAGTCATGGTGCAACACCAGAAGAGCTACGGAGTCAAGCGCAAACAAAACGGTCTCGAAGACCCCGTGTTTATTCGGTTTTGTGAGTTAAAACGGGCGTTTCAGAAAAAACCGCAGGCAAAAAGCCGATTTGTGCACGCTTGTTGCATTCATTCCCACATCGTCTATAAGGCGTCCGCTGGAAGTGGAACCCTTTAGACCCATAACAATAGCGGCACGGAAGCCCACGGAGATTCAAGTGCAAGACAAGGACACTTTTTCTGACGTACAAGCCTTGTAAAACAGCGCTGAAGTTGTCAGTCCGAATGCACAGATTTTGCAAAAATACGACCTCCAACGCGCATATTGCGACAGGGCCGTAAAGAAGCTGAAAGGTTGAAAGCGCAAGTATCGCCAACATTGTCGGCGTGATATAAGTTTGCGCCGACACAAAAAGAAAGAGCCGCCCAGATAAAAAAACAGGTGGGACGGCAGAACTCTTCAAAAAAACCAAAGGAGCAAATCACGATGCGCGTGATGAAGTGGAGCATGATCGCACTGGCTGTTTCAGCAGGCACCTCGCAGTTCGCAATCGCGTCCTCCCAGGACGAAGCCAAAGGCTTTATTGAAGACCAAAGTCTGAAAGCCAAGACTCGTATCGAGTACATGAACCGCGACTTCCGTAACGGTGCTGGCAACATTGCCAAGCCAGGTGGCGGCTACAAGAGCGGCTATCGTCAGGACACCGGTATCAGCGAACTGATTACCTACGAGTCCGGCTTCACTCAAGGCACCATCGGCGTAGGTCTGGACGCCATGGTAATGGGTACTGCCAAGCTTGATGGCGGTGCAGGTCGTGCTGGTAACGGTCTGTTTGCCCGCGACAGCGATGGCAACCCGGAAGATACCCAATCGAAAAGCGGCGCGGCAATCAAGTTCCGTCTCTCCGACACCACTCTGAAATACGGCCGTCAATTCGTTGCCAGCCCGGTTTTCTCGACTGACGACAGCCGCCTGCTGCCAGAAGTTGCTGAAGGCACCATCATCACCAGTAAAGAAATCAAGGGCCTGGAAGTCAACCTGGGTCGCTTGACTGCGCTGAGCTCGCAGACTGGCATGGGCAAGGACAGCATCAACGGTGCACACACACCTGGCCTGACCAGCGCCAACATCGGTGGTGCTACCTACCAGTTCACCGATAACTTCGTAGCCGGCTTTGCTGCTTCCGACGTAGACGACTACTTCAAGAAGCAATACATCAACGCCAACTACACCCTGCCGATCAATGACGATCAGTCGCTGAACTTCGACCTGAACGCCTACAAAACCAAAGACCAGGGTGCAGCGCTGTACGGCCCTCTGGACAACAAACTGTGGAGCTTGGCAGCTGCCTACAGCCTGGGCGCGCACAAATTCACCCTGGGCTACCAGCAGTCCTCCGGTGACACCAACTACCTGTACGGCGTTGATGGTAACGGCACGATCTTCGTAGCCAACTCCATCCAGATCTCCGACTTCATCGGCAAGGACGAGAAGTCGTACCAGGCTCGTTATGACCTGAACATGGCCACCTACGGCGTGCCTGGCCTGAGCTTCATGTCCCGTTATGTCTACGGTAACAACATCGATACCGCCAGCGGTTCCGAAGGTAAGGAACACGAATTCAACTTCGAAACGAAGTATGTGTTCCAGGAAGGTCCGGCCAAGGATCTGTCCCTGCGTCTGCGTAGCGCAATCTACCGTGCAAACAACGCTTACAACGCTGAATACACCGCCGACAACAACGACGTGCGTATCATCGCTGAATACCCTCTGAACATTTTGTAATCAGTGGTTATTGCCTAGCGTCTTGAGCCTGGCTCAAATAAAAGCCCCTCACCTGAAAAGGTGGGGGGCTTTTTTATTGCAACTTGATGACAAGTACAAACATTCATCAGGAACGATTTGATAGCAAGCTAATAGTAAGCACGCACTCTATTTGCAAACTACCGATATAAAAAAACCCAAGGGGTTTATCGCCCCTTGGGTTCTAACTCACTGCCTGGCCAGCAAGCCAAGCTGTAGAGCTTTTACTTTACGCAGTTTCTTGAACTACTCGAATCACGCGCTGCGGAAACGGAATATCAATACCCGCCGCTTTCAAGCGATCACGGGAGTGTTCATTAAAGTGGAACATCACATCCCAGTAGTCTGCGGTCTTCACCCAGACTCGCAGCGATAGTGTGATCGAGCTGTCACCCAGGACCGAAACCACGGCCACCGGCTCAGGATCGGCCAGTACCCGCGCATCCTTGGCCAGTTCCAGCAGTACGGCACGCGCCTTCTGCAGGTCCGCTTCATAGTCCACGCCCACATCGAACACGACTTTGCGAGTCAACTGACGGTTGGTGTTGGTGATGATGCCGTTGGACAGCACGCCGTTAGGCACGATGACTGTCTTGTTGTCGCCAGTACGGATGATCGTGTGGAAGATCTGGATGCTGTCGACAGTACCCGCCGTGCCCTGGGCTTCAATGAAGTCGCCGATACGGAACGGGCGGAACAGCAGAATCAGCACCCCACCGGCGAAGTTCGCCAGGCTGCCTTGCAACGCCAGGCCAATGGCCAGGCCTGCGGCACCGATGGCAGCAACAAAGGAGGTGGTCTCGACACCGATCATCGACGCGACACTGACGACCAGCAGTACCTTGAGGACGATGTTCGCCAGGCTGCTGATAAACCCCTGCAAAGCCAGGTCGGCATTGCGCAGCGCCAGCAGTTTGCCGACCTTGTGGGTCAGCTTGTTGATCAACCACCAGCCAATGGCCAGGGTAAGGACCGCCAGCAGCACCCGGCTGCCGTATTCCATGATCATCGGGATCCAGGCCTGGGAAGCCTTGACCAGGTTGTCCACTTCAGCGTTCAAATCCATCTTTCTCTCCTGATTCCCGGCTACCCGGCACTTAAAAACCAAGCAGCAGAAAGATCGAACCGTTCAGGGCTCAATCATTTCTGCTGTTGCTTGGGCCTCGGACGTCAATTACGCCGAGAGGTTCCCCGATGACTGATCAGTCGCGGAAGTTGTTGAACTGCAGCGGCATGCCGAATTCCTTGGCGCGCAATGCGGCGATCGCATCTTGCAGGTCATCGCGCTTCTTGCCGGTGATGCGTACCTGCTCGCCCTGGATGGCGGCCTGGACCTTGAGCTTGGCGTCCTTGACGTGAGCCACGATCTTCTTCGCCAGCTCTTTGTCGATGCCTTCCTTGAGGACGGCTTCCTGCTTCACCAGCTTGCCGGAGGCGTAGGCGTCCTTGACCTCAAGGCACTGTACGTCGATCTTGCGCTTGACCAGCGCCAGCTTGAGGATCTCGATCATCGCCTCGAGCTGGAAGTCGGCCTCGGCGGTCAGGTTGACGGTCAGGTCCTTTTCCTTGAACTCGAAGCTGCCTTTGCCTTTCAGGTCATAACGACGGTCGAGTTCCTTGACGGCGTTTTCGACCGCGTTGGTGACTTCGTGTTTGTCCAGTTCGGATACCACGTCGAACGACGGCATGTAATCTCTCCAATAAAAAATGGCCGCGCACAATAACTCAGGTGCACGCCTGGCTTGCGGTTAAAATCCGCGCTGATTATAACGGGTCTTGCCCATTCGAATCTGCGAGCCGCACATGCACCTGCCAATCAGAGCACAAAACTGATGTCGACCACCTGGCATATCCTCGGCGCAGGCAGCCTCGGCACCCTGTGGGCCACTCGCCTGGCGCGCGCCGGCCTGCCGGTGCGGTTGATCGTGCGCGATAGGGCACGCTTGCAGGCATATCAGGCGGCCGGCGGCCTGACCCTGGTGGAACAGGGCCAGGCCCAGCGTTATCCGGTGCCGGCCGAAACCCTCGACAACGACGCGCCGATCGAGCGCCTGCTGGTGGCTTGCAAGGCCTACGACGCCGAGGCCGCCGTCGCGCAACTGGCCCATCGCCTGACCCCTGACGCCGAGTTGATCCTGCTGCAGAACGGCCTCGGCAGCCAGGACGCCGTCGCCGCACGGGTGCCCCAGGCGCGCTGTATTTTTGCCTCAAGTACCGAAGGCGCGTTTCGTGATGGCGATTGGCGGGTGGTGTTCGCCGGCCATGGCTACACCTGGCTCGGCGATAGCAGCCACCCAGTGGCACCGATCTGGCTCGACGACCTTGATGCCGCCGGCATCCCCCATGCCTGGAGCGTGGACATCCTGACCCGACTGTGGCGCAAACTGGCGCTCAACTGTGCGATCAATCCGTTGACGGTGCTCCACGATTGCCGCAATGGCGGCCTGCAGCAGCACCAGTGCGAAGTCGCCACCCTGTGCAGCGAACTTGCCCAGTTGCTCGAACGCTGTGGCCAGCCCGCGGCGGCGCAAGACCTGCAGCAGGAAGTCGAGCGGGTGATCCTGGCCACCGCAGCCAACTACTCGTCCATGTACCAGGACGTGGCCAACCAGCGCCGCACCGAAATCAGCTACCTGCTGGGCCACGCCTGCGAGGTCGCCACACGCCACCAACTGGTGCTGCCACACCTCAACCAGCTGCAGCAGCGCCTGATGGCCCACCTGCTCACACGCGGATTGCCCAGCGACTGAGCAGCGGCTACGCTGGCCTCCTGTTCTACTTCAGCGACGACCCCGATGCCCTTGCGCCAGCGCCTTGAAAACCTACCGGTCGGCCAGAAACTGCTGGCTGCCCTGTTGGTGCTGTTGATCACCGTCCTGCTGGTGGCCAACCTGACCTTTATCAGCGCCGCCTATTGGATCTCCCAGGAAAGCATGGCGCCACAAGCCCTGCAGACCATCGGCCGATTGGTCGCCAACCCGTCGATCGCCAGCCAGGCCCTGAACTCGCCCGCGGATGGGGAAAAACTGCTCAACGAACTCAACAGCTATACGCCGTTGCGCGCCGCCGCGCTGTACGACGCCCAGGGTCGACTGTTGGCCCAGGTGCAACGGGGCGACCCCCTTGAGCTGCCCAAGCGCTATCGCCATATCGAAGGCTGGCAAGCCACCGAGTTTCGCAGTAATCAAGTGATCACCCTGCTGCGCCCGGGCCAGGAGCCCGGTCATTTGCTGCTGGTGGCCAGTAGCGAATTGCCGGTGGCGTTCTACACGGGCACGTTCACCGCCAGCCTGGGGATCCTGATTTTCAGCGTGCTGCTGTGGCTGCTGATCGCCCAGCAGATCAAACGCCTGATTACCCAGCCCATCCATCAACTCGAAGAGCTGTCGCGCCAGGTCACCCGCGAGGAGAACTACGCACTGCGTGCCTCCCGGGGCAACCTCGATGAAATCGGCAGCCTCGCCGAAGCCTTCAACACCATGCTTTCGCGTATCGAAGCCCGTGAACAACAACTCAAGCGCGCCCGCGACGACTCCCAGGCCGCCTACGACCAGGCCCAGGGCCTCGCCGAGGAAACCCGGCACACCAACCGCAAGCTGGAGCTGGAAGTCCAGGTACGCAGCAAGATCGAGAAGAAGCTCACCGGGTTCCAGAACTACCTCAACAGCATCATCGACTCCATGCCCTCGGCGTTGATCGCCCTCGATGAGCAACTTTACGTGACCCAGTGGAACCAGGAGGCCAGCGCGCTTTCCGGGACCCGCCTGGACGAAGCGCTGAACCAGCCGATCTTCCTCGCCTTTGAGCCGCTCAAGCCGTTCCTGCCGCAGCTCAAGGAAACCGTCGAGCAGCACAGCGTGGTCAAGATCGAACGGGTCACCTGGGTCAAGGACGATGAAGCCAAGCACTACGCCCTGACCTTCTATCCGCTGATGGGTGGGGCTGGGCGCGGCGTGGTGATTCGGATCGACGACATCACCCAGCGCCTGTCCCTGGAAGAAATGATGGTGCAGTCGGAGAAGATGCTTTCGGTCGGCGGCCTGGCGGCGGGCATGGCCCACGAAATCAACAACCCCCTGGGCGCCATCCTGCACAACGTGCAAAACATCCGCCGGCGCCTGTCGAACGAGTTGCCAAGAAACCTCGAGACCGCCGAGCAGGTTGGTGTCGAACTGGATAACGTCAATCAGTACCTGCAAAGCCGGGAAGTCCCACAACTGCTGGATGGCATCCAGCAGGCCGGAGCCCGCGCCGCGAAGATCGTCACCCATATGCTCAGCTTCAGCCGCCGCAGCAACCGGCAGATGGCCCCTTGCGACCTGCCGGCCCTGATCGACCAGGCCGTGGAGATCGCCGGCAACGACTTCGACCTGGCCATTGGCTTCGACTTCAAGGGCCAGGCCATCATTCGCCAGTTCGACCCGCAACTGGGGCCGGTGCCCGGCACTGCCAACGAGCTGGAACAAGTGCTGCTCAACCTGCTGAAAAACGCAGCCCAGGCGATTCACCTGCGCGAAGACGACAGCGAACCCGGGCGCATCATCCTGCGCACCCGCCTGAACCCGCCCTGGGCCGAGATCCAGGTCGAAGACAACGGTATCGGCATGAGCGAAAACGTGCGCAAACGCACCTTCGAACCCTTCTTCACCACCAAGGAAATCGGCCAGGGCACAGGCCTGGGGCTTTCGGTGTCGTACTTCATCATCACCAACAACCACAAAGGCCAGATGGAAGTGCAGTCGACCCTGGGCCAAGGCACCTGCTTCACTTTGCGCCTACCCCTGGCCGGCTCCCCCCTCGCCTCTCACGAACTCAAACAACTGGAGCGCTAAGCATGGGCTTTCGCCTGTCGAAGATTTACACCCGCACCGGCGACGCCGGGGAAACCGGGCTGGGCGACGGTCGCCGCGTGCCCAAGGACCATCCGCGCGTCGAAGCCATCGGCGAAGTCGACACCCTCAACAGCCAGCTCGGCCTGCTGCTGGCGGCACTGGCGGAGCAGAGCGAGGTCTATCCTGGCCTGAGGCAAGTCAGCGAAGTCCTGGAGCCGTGCCAGCATCGCCTGTTCGACCTCGGTGGCGAACTGGCGATGCCGGTGTACCAGGCACTGAATGGGGCGGAAGTCGAACGCCTGGAGTCGGCCATCGATAGCTGGAACGAGGAACTGGGGCCACTGGAGAATTTCATTTTGCCAGGTGGCTCGGCGCTGATCGCCCAGGCCCACGTCTGCCGCAGCCTGGCCCGCAGTGCCGAACGCCGTTGCCAGCAGTTGAATGCAATCGAGCCTTTGGCCGGGGTGGGCCTGGCCTACATCAATCGTTTGTCGGATCTGCTGTTCGTGGCGGCACGCCTGATTGCCAAGCGCCAGGGGGTCAGCGAGATTCTGTGGCAGGCGGCGGCTAAACCAGAGGCTTAGCCCCGTAGATTAGCCGCGTATTCAAGGCCGTCATCGCGGGCAAGCCCGCTCCCACAATAGGAGCGGCTTGCCCGCGAAGAGGCCCGCAACACCCCATCAGGCCTCAGGCCAGAACGCCCGAATCCCTGCGACACCCTGGGCCCCTGCGTCCCAGGCCTTCTGCCGTTCTTCAGGACCGACCCCGCCCAGCAGGAACACCGGCTTGCTGAAACCGGCGATCAACTGCGAAGCCTGCTCCCAGCCCAATGGCACAGCGTCAGGATGAGTCTGGGTTGGTTGCACCGGCGACAGGGTGACAAAGTCCACGCCCATCTGCTCGGCCAGGCTCAACTCCTCGGCGCTGTGACAGGACGCCGCCAACCAGCGCGAAGCCGGCAGCGGACGCCCGGCACTGGCGTACTTGCGCAGTTGTGCCGCCGTGATGTGCCAACCGGCCGAGGGGAAATCCCCCAACCACTCGAACGGCCCCTTGAGCATCAATTGTGCCTTGCCAGCGCACAAGCCCACCGCATCCACCGCCAGATCGCGGTACTTGGGGTCGTAACCGTTGGGGGCCCGCAGCTGGATCAGCTTGATGCCGCCGGCGATGGCTTTCTGGATTCCGCGCAGTAGGGCCGGGGTTTCCAGGTCCTCTGGGGTAATCAGATATTCAGCGGGCAAGCGCGCCGCCGCAACGATCGGCTGGTTGGCCGCGGGAAACTCGTAGTCGCCCAGCTCCCGTGCAGTGACCCAGGCCAATGGCTGGCCTTCGGCACCGTGGGGTTCGCCGTTGAAGGCCGACACCTCCCAGACGTCCAGCAGCACCTGCTTATCGGGATAATCATGCTGGACCTTGATCAACGGCCGCGCGGCCGTGACGCCGATACCCAGCTCCTCCTGCAATTCGCGGGCGAGCGCGGCCTGAACCGACTCGCCCTCCTCGACCTTGCCCCCGGGAAACTCCCAAAGACCGCCCTGGTGCTGGCTATCGGCGCGACGCGCGATCAGGATCTTGCCGCTGGCATCGCGGATCACCGCTGCGGCTACATGGACTCGTTTCACCGCGCTACTTCCTCCAGGCCGGCTTGCTGCCAGGCCTTGAAGGCTGGCCATTGGTAAATCGTCTCGACATAGGCCGCGTCGGCCGCCGGCAGTTCGACCCGATAGGTGCGCAAACGCACGGCAATCGGGGCAAAAAACGCATCGACCAGGCTGACCGTGCCGAACAGGAACGGCCCGGCTTCAGTGGCGGCGGCGCGGCACTCGGCCCACAGCGCCAGCATCCGCTGGATCTCTGCCTGCACCTCGGCCGGCATCGGCGTCAGTGGCGCGTCACGGCTCAGGTCAAACGGCATGTTGCCGCGCATGGCAAAAAAGCCGCTGTGCATCTGTGCACACGCCGAACGCGCCTGGGCGCGAGCAGCGATGTCCTTGGGCCAGAGCCCAGCATCCGGGAAACGCTCGACCAGGTACTCGGCTATCGCCAGCGAGTCGGCAATGGTCCCGTGCTCGGTCTTGAGCAGAGGCACCTTGGCCGTCGGCGAATGCTTGAGCAGCCGCTCACGGGTATCGGGCTGGTTGAGTTTGATCAGTTCTTCGGTGTAGGTCGCGCCAGCGAGATCCAGTGCCAGGGCACCGCGCAGGGACCAGGAGGAATGCAGTTTGTCGCCGATGATCAGGTGGTAGCTCATGTTCGGGGACCTTTGGCTGAGGGGACAAGTGGGAGGCCTGCGGCCTCCATCGCGGGCAAGCCTTGCTCCTATAGGAGGAGCAAGGCTTGCCCGGAGTGCGTCAGGTGCGGTATTCGGCGTTGATCTTCACGTATTCGTGGGACAGGTCGGTGGTCCAGATGGTTTCGCTGCAGTCACCACGGCCCAGTTCGATGCGAATGGTGATTTCCTCACGCTGCATCACCGCCGAGCCCTGGGCTTCGGTGTAGCTGGCTGCGCGTGCGCCACGGCTGGCGATGCACACTTCGCCAAGGAACACGTCGATCTTGCTCACGTCCAGGTTCGGCACGCCGGCACGGCCGACAGCGGCGAGGATCCTGCCCCAGTTCGGGTCGGAGGCGAACAGCGCGGTCTTGATCAGCGGCGAGTGCGCCACGGTGTAGCCGACGTCCAGGCATTCCTGGTGATTGCCACCGCCGTTGACTTCTACGGTGACGAACTTGGTCGCCCCTTCGCCGTCACGCACGATGGCCTGCGCCACGTCCATGCACACCTCGAACACCGCTTGCTTGAGCGCCGCGAACAACGGACCGCTGGCCTCGGTGATTTCCGGCAGGGCCGCCTGGCCGGTGGCGATCAGCATGCAGCAGTCGTTGGTCGAGGTATCGCCATCGATGGTGATGCGGTTGAACGACTTGTTCGCGCCGTCCAGCAGCAGGTTCTGCAGCACTTCGCGGGACACCTTGGCGTCGGTGGCGATGTAGCCCAGCATGGTCGCCATGTTCGGACGAATCATCCCGGCGCCTTTGCTGATGCCGGTTACGGTGATGGTCACGCCGTCGTGCTGGAACTGCCGGCTGGCGCCCTTGGGCAGGGTGTCAGTGGTCATGATCCCGGTGGCCGCGGCTTCCCAGTTGTTTTGCGACAGGTCATCGAGGGCCGCTTGCAACGCGCCTTCGATCTTCTCCACCGGCAGCGGTTCGCCGATCACCCCAGTGGAGTACGGCAGCACTTGGCTCGCGTCGACGCCGGTCAGTTGGGCCAGTTTGGCGCAGGTCCGCTCGGCGGCCGCCAGGCCCGGCTCACCGGTGCCAGCGTTGGCGTTGCCGGTGTTGGTCAGCAAGTAACGCACCGCGCCCTGGACCCGTTGCTTGGCCAGGATCACCGGCGCGGCGCAGAAGGCGTTCAAGGTGAACACCCCGGCGACGGTCGAGCCTTCGACACAGCGCATGACCACGACATCCTTGCGCCCAGGGCGCTTGATGCCAGCCGAAGCGATACCGAGTTCAAAACCGGCAACCGGGTGCAACGTAGGCAAAGGACCAAGACCAACAGCCATGAATGCGCTCCTCACTAGATAATGTCTGCACCCGGATCGCCACGCTTTTCGGTGCGCGGCGTTGGTGCTTCGAATGGTAAAACGCCGCGACGGCTGATGCCGGTCGCGGCGCGGGTATTTCAGCGTTGACGACGGGTTTTACTGGATCTGCCCGTGGCAATGCTTGAACTTCTTGCCCGAACCGCAGTAGCACAGCTCGTTGCGGCCCAGCTTCTGCTCGTTGCGTACCGGCGCGGTGGCGAGGGCCACATCGACCTCTTCACCCAACAGCTCCGGTTGCTCCAGGCCAGGCGCTTCGTCGTGCAGGAACTGCATGCGGGCGGCCAGCGCCTCGGCTTCCTGACGCAGGCGTTGCTCTTCTTCGATCGGATCTTCGCGGCGTACCTGAACGTGGGACAGGACCCGGATCGAGTCGCGCTTGATCGAATCCAGCAGCTCGGAGAACAGCGTGAACGACTCGCGCTTGTATTCCTGCTTCGGGTTCTTCTGGGCGTAGCCACGCAGGTGGATACCGTGACGCAGGTGGTCCATGGTCGACAGGTGGTCTTTCCACAGGTCGTCCAGCACGCGCAACACGATTTGCTTCTCGAAGGTGCGCAGGGCTTCGGCGCCCGCCTGGTCTTCTTTTTCGTTGTAGGCGGTGATCAGCTCTTGCATCAGCTTCTCGCGCAGGGTCTCTTCGTACAGGTGATCGTCTTCGTCGAGCCATTGCTGGATCGGCAGCTTCACCCCGAAACCGCTTTCCAGTTCTGCTTCCAGACCGGCAACGTCCCACTGTTCAGGCAGCGACTGCGGAGGAATGTGCGCCGAAACGGTGGCGT
The DNA here is from genome assembly GCF_044743405.1 of Pseudomonas sp. NPDC087626. Lineage (NCBI taxonomy): Bacteria > Pseudomonadati > Pseudomonadota > Gammaproteobacteria > Pseudomonadales > Pseudomonadaceae > Pseudomonas > Pseudomonas sp. NPDC087626. The sequence continues at coordinate 228,732 of NZ_JBIUWJ010000003.1, read as the reverse complement.
TGAGTACGTCCTGGCGGAAGTCGGCGATGGTCTCACCGATGTTGTCGGCGGCCAGCAACGTGTTACGCATGTGATAGATCACTTTACGCTGTTCGTTGTTGACGTCGTCGAACTCCAGCAATTGCTTGCGGATGTCGAAGTTACGACCTTCAACCTTGCGCTGGGCCTTTTCGATGGCGTTGGTCACCATGCGGTGCTCGATCGCTTCGCCAGGCTGCATGCCCAGGGCCTTCATGAAGTTTTTCACCCGGTCAGAGGCAAAAATACGCATCAGGCTGTCTTCCAGCGACAGGTAGAAGCGGCTGGAGCCGGCATCACCCTGACGACCGGCACGACCACGCAACTGGTTGTCGATACGGCGCGATTCGTGACGTTCCGAGGCAATCACCTGCAGGCCGCCCGACTCGAGCACTTGCTGGTGACGCTTCTGCCAGTCGGCCTTGATCTGGGCGATCTGTTCCGGCGTCGGGTTTTCCAGGGAAGCTACTTCCACTTCCCAGTTACCGCCCAACAGGATGTCGGTACCACGACCGGCCATGTTGGTGGCAATGGTCAGCGCGCCTGGGCGACCGGCCTGGGCAATGATCTCGGCTTCCTTTTCGTGGAACTTGGCGTTCAGAACCTTGTGCTCGATGCCTTCCTTATCGAGCAAGCGCGACATGTGCTCGGAAGTTTCGATGGTCGCGGTGCCCACCAGAACCGGGCGCCCCGCGGCCATGCTTTCCTTGATGTCGGCGACGATGGCGGCGTACTTCTCGTCCGCGGTGAGGAACACCAGGTCGTTGTAGTCTTTACGCGCCAGCGGCTTGTTCGGCGGGATGACCATGACCTGCAGGCCATAGATCTGATGGAATTCGAACGCTTCGGTGTCGGCTGTACCGGTCATGCCGGACAGTTTGTTGTACAGACGGAAGTAGTTCTGGAAGGTGGTCGATGCCAGGGTCTGGCTCTCGGCCTGGATGTTCAGGTTTTCCTTGGCCTCGATGGCCTGGTGCAGGCCTTCGGACAAACGACGGCCCGGCATGGTACGGCCGGTGTGTTCGTCGACCAGGACTACCTGGCCATCCTGCACGATGTATTCGATGTTGCGGTGGAACAGCTTGTGCGCGCGCAGGCCGGCATACACGTGGGTCAACAGACCCAGGTTGTGCGCCGAGTACAGGCTCTCGCCTTCAGCCAGCAGGCCGATGCGGGTCAGCACTTCTTCGATGTATTGGTGACCGGCTTCGTTGAGTTCGACCTGGCGGGTCTTCTCGTCGACGCTGTAGTGACCGGCCTTGGTGACGACGCCTTCCACTTCCTCGACATGCAGCTCCAGTTGCGGGATCAGCTTGTTGATCTCGATGTAGAGCTTGGAGCTGTCTTCGGCCTGACCGGAAATGATCAGTGGGGTACGGGCTTCGTCGATGAGGATCGAGTCGACTTCGTCGATCACGGCAAAATTGAGTTCGCGCTGGAATTTTTCTTCCATGCTGAACGCCATGTTGTCGCGCAGGTAGTCGAAACCGAATTCGTTGTTGGTGCCGTAGGTGATGTCGCAGGCGTAGGCCGCGCGCTTTTCTTCCGGCGGCTGGAACGGCGTGACCACGCCGACCGTCAGGCCGAGGAATTCATAGAGCGGACGCATCCAGTTGGCATCGCGGCGGGCCAGGTAGTCGTTCACCGTGACCACGTGCACGCCTTTGCCGGACAGTGCGTTGAGGTAAACGCCCAGTGTCGCCACCAGGGTCTTGCCTTCACCGGTACGCATTTCGGCAATCATGCCTTCGTGCAAGGTCATGCCGCCGATCAACTGGACGTCGAAGTGGCGCATGCCCATGACGCGCTTGCCGGCTTCGCGGGCTACCGCAAAGGCCTCTGGCAGCAGCTTGTCGAGGGTCTCCCCTTTGGCGAAGCGGGCCTTGAACTCGTCTGTCTTGGCACGCAATTGATCGTCCGAAAGGGCCACCATTCGCTCTTCGAAGGCATTGACGAGTTGCACCGTCTTGAGCATGCGTTTGACTTCACGCTCATTCTTGCTTCCAAAAAGTTTCTTTAACAAAGGCGCAAACATATCGGCAGGATCTTCCACACTAAAGGGATGGAGGGCGGCCCCGTGAGTCGCCCGAGCAGCCCTCATGGCCGCATGCGAACGAGCATTCTACCCGGAAACGATGGTGAGGAAAGTGGCGTTATTCCACGATGCTGGCACAGCGTTGTGACGGGGCTCACTTAAAATAAGGGCTTTTTACTGAACTTCAAGCCATTTGCAGCAGAAGTTACTCATTGATTTAATGAGTAAAGCGGTAACAAAGCAATGGCTCGGGCGGATCCGGCGCTTTCTGCTACCATGGCGGCTCTGTTACTTCAGGTGTCTGATCATGGCATTTCGCCCTCTTACGGCCAGAGCACCCGCCGTTCTGCTACGCGAAGCCAAACCGTTAAAAGCCATATTTGGCCACGCACAACGCCTGGGTCATCTGCAGCGCTTGCTCGAAAGCCAATTACAGCCGGCAGCCCGCGAACATTGCCACGTCGCCTCCTGGCGCGAAGGCAGCCTGCTGTTGATCGTCACCGACGGACACTGGGCCACCCGCTTGCGCTACCAGCAAAAACGCCTGCAACGTCAATTGCAGGCCTTCGACGAGTTCGCCAGCCTGACGCGGATTCTGTTCAAGGTTCAACCGCCCACCGTGCAGCAAGGAGCGGCCGGCCACACCATGGACCTGTCCAGTGACGCGGCGGCCACCATCCAGGCCACGGCCGACGGGATTACCGATCCCAATCTGCGAGCAGCCCTGGAGCGCCTGGCGGCACACGCCAAGCCCAAGGCCTGAGCACAATTCATTTATGAAGGTGGGAGCAGGCTAGCGATAACGCTAGACCCGCCACCTTTGCGGTGACACGGCGAAAGCCATCACGAGCAAGCGGAGCGCCGCCCGGCGCTCCGACAAACACCGTCAGCGACGCTTGCTGCCCCCCAGTAACGATCCCATCAACCCGCGCACCAACTGCCGGCCCAACTGGTTAGCCGCCTGGCGCATCGCCGACTTCAGCGCTTGCCCGGCGGCGGTGCCGAGAAACTCGCCGGCCTGCTCAGTGAAGCTCGGCCCCTCTGCAGCCGGCTTGTCCGGCACGGCCTCGGCCTCCGGTGCCAGGCCCTTGCGCCCCACCAGCACTTCATAGGCCGACTCGCGGTCGATCGGCTTGTCGTAACGCCCGACCAACGGTGAGCTGGCAATCAGCGCGGCACGTTCAGCTTCGCTCAATGGCCCGATACGCGATTGCGGCGGCGCCACCAGCACCCGCTGGACCATCTCCGGCGTGCCCTTCTCTTGCAGGGTCCCGACCAATGCCTCGCCAATCCCCAGGTCGGTCAGCACTTGCAGGGCGCTGAACGCCGGGTTGGGGCGGAAACCGTCCGCCACCGCCTTCAGGGATTTCTGCTCCTTGGCGGTAAATGCCCGCAACCCGTGCTGGATGCGCAAACCCAGCTGGGCCAGCACGTCATCCGGCAAGTCGCCCGGCGACTGGGTGACGAAATACACCCCCACGCCCTTGGAACGGATCAACCGCACCACCTGCTCCAAGCGTTCCTGCAAGGCCTTGGGCGTGCCGGCAAAGAGCAAGTGCGCCTCATCGAAAAACAACGCCAGCAACGGTTTCTCGGCGTCGCCGCGCTCCGGCAGTTGCTCGAACAGTTCGGCCAGCAACCACAGCAGGAAGGTCGCGTAGACCTTCGGCGCCTCATGCACCAGGCGGCTGGCGTCCAGCAGATGGATGCGCCCGCGACCATCGCTGGCCGGGGCGAGGATGTCCTGCAGTTGCAACGCCGGCTCGCCGAACAGCGCCTCGGCGCCCTGCTGCTCCAAGGTGGCCAGGCGCCGCAACAGCGCCTGGCTGGAACCGGTGGTCATCAGGGCGGCGTCATCGCCGAGCAGTTCGGGGTTGTCCTTGAGGTGGTTGAGCAGGGCCTTGAGGTCCTTGAGGTCCAGCAGCAACAAGCCCTCGCGATCGGCCACCTTGAAGGCGGCATACAGCGCCGACTGCTGGCTGTCCGTCAACTCCAGCAGGCTGCCGAGCAACAACGGGCCCATTTCACTCAAGGTTGTACGCAACGGATGACCAGACTGCCCGTGGATATCCCACAACGTCACTGGATAGGCCGCCGGCTGGTAGTTGAGCCATGGCATGCCGGCAATCCGCTCGGCCACCTTGCCCTGGGGATTGCCCGCCGCCCCCAGCCCGCAGAGGTCGCCCTTGATGTCAGCGGCAAACACCGCGACCCCGGCATCACTGAACGCCTCTGCCAGGCGTTGCAGGGTGACGGTCTTTCCGGTCCCGGTGGCGCCCGCCACCAATCCGTGGCGGTTGGCCAGGCGCATGGCCTGGGCAATCGGCTGGCCTTGAAGGTCGGCACCAATAACGAGTTTTAATGAATCAGGCATTTTGTCACCCATGATTAAGCTTTGGTCCTACACAGCCGATAGAGATAAGCGAGAGACCAGACTGAATATCAGGTCAGATAATTCCCTAAGGATCCACGGAAATATCAGCTTATGTGCCACAGCGCCTATCGTGCGCGCTTTTTTGTCGCAACACGCCCCACACAATAAGACATTAGCGGACACCACAAGCCATGAACAACAATCTGCGCTTCAGCCACAAAATCCTGCTTGCCGCCGCCCTTATCGTCATTGCCGCGTTCGCCACATTTACGCTGTACAACGATTATCTGCAGCGCAATGCAATTCGCCAGGACCTCGACAGCTACCTCAATGAAATGGGGGATGTCACCGCGAGCAACATTCAGACCTGGCTGTCCGGGCGCATTCTTCTGATCGATAACCTGGCGCAGAACATCGCCATCAATGCCGATGATGCGCACGTCGCCGAGCTGCTGGAACAAAAAGCCCTGACTTCGACCTTCATGGCCTCCTATCTGGGCAATGCCGGTGGCAGCTTCACCATCCGTCCCGATGTAAAAATGCCCGACGGCTTCGACCCGCGTGGACGGCCCTGGTACACCGGCGCGCAGAACAGCGCCAGCGCCACGCTGACCGAACCGTATGTCGATGCGGCCACCGGCCAGACCATCATTTCCATTGCCAGCGCCTCGAAAAAAGCCGGCAGCAATGTCGGGGTGGTGGGCGGCGACCTGAGCCTGCAGACCCTGATCGACAACCTCAAGGCCGTGGACTTCGACGGCATGGGTTATGCCTTCCTGGTCAACGCCGACGGCAAGATCCTGGTGCACCCGGACAAATCCCTGGTGATGAAGTCCCTCAGCGAGGCTTATCCGCACAGCACCCCGCGCATCGGCAGCGACTTCAGCGAAGTCGAGGTGGACGGCAAGACGCGCATTTTCACCTTCAGCCAGATCAAGGGCCTGCCATCGGTCAACTGGTACATCGGCCTGTCCGTGGACAAGGACACCGCCTTCGCGATGCTCAGCGAGTTCCGCACTTCGGCAATCGTCGCCACGGTGATTGCCGTGACCGTGATCATCGCCCTGCTCGGCATGCTGATCCGCTTGTTGATCCAGCCATTGCACGTCATGACCCGCGCCATGCAGGACATCGCCGACGGTGAGGGCGACCTGACCCGCCGCCTGACCATCCAGAACCATGATGAATTCGGCACCCTGGGCGTTGCGTTCAACCGCTTCGTCGAGCGCATCCACGGCTCGATCCGCGAAGTCTCGTCAGCCACCGAGCAGGTCAACGAAGTGGCCTTGCGGGTGGTCAGCGCCTCGAACTCGTCGATGCTCAACAGCGATGAACAATCGAGCCGCACCAACAGCGTCGCGGCCGCCATCAACCAGTTGGGCGCCGCCACCCAGGAAATCGCGCGCAACGCCGCGCAAGCATCGCACCAGGCCAGCGATGCCCGCAGCCTGGCCGAGGATGGCCAGCAAGTGGTCGATCGCAGCATCGCCGCGATGAATCAACTGTCGAGCATGCTCAGCGCTTCCAGCAGCAACATCGAGTCGCTCAACAGCAAGACCGTGAACATCGGGCAGATTCTCGAAGTGATCACCAGCATCTCCCAGCAAACCAACCTGCTGGCGCTCAACGCGGCGATCGAGGCCGCACGGGCCGGTGAGGCCGGACGCGGTTTTGCAGTGGTGGCCGATGAGGTGCGCAACCTGGCGCACCGCACCCAGGAGTCGGCGCAACAGGTGCAGACCATGATCGAGGAGCTGCAGGTCGGCGCCCGCGAGTCGGTCAGCACCATGGGCGACAGCCAGCGCCATAGCCAGGACAGCGTGGAGATCGCCAACCTCGCCGGGGAGCGCCTGAATAGCGTGACCCTGCGCATTGGCGAGATTGACGGCATGAACCAGTCGGTGGCCACGGCCACCGAGGAACAGACTGCCGTGGTGGAGTCGATCAACGTGGACATCACCGAGATCAACACCCTCAATCAGGAAGGCGTGGAAAACCTGCAGTCGACCTTGCGGGCCTGCTCCGACCTGGAACAACAGGCGGCGCGCCTCAAGCAACTGGTGGGCAGTTTCCGTATCTGAATGCGCTGGCAGGATCTGTCAGGACTTGCCTTCAGGTTCCGGCTGGTCCTGTAACTGCTGCCACAACTCGGCCGCACCGGGAAACTCGGTGCCGTCCTCGCTACTCAAGTCATCGGGGTCGTAACGGCTCAGGCAGCCTTCACCCAGGGTGGCGGGGGCTGTGGAGGTGGCCTTGTCCAGTGGATCGCTCATGGTCCGCACCTTCAATAAAAAAGGGCCTCAAGCGTACAACGCTTGAGGCCCTCGTGCCTGTCGGCGGCGAATCAGAACACCACGGTCTTGTTGCCATGCACCAGCACGCGGTCTTCCAGGTGATAGCGCAGGCCGCGGGCCAACACCATCTTCTCGACGTCACGGCCGAAACGCACCATGTCTTCGATGCTATCGCTGTGGCTGACGCGCACCACGTCCTGCTCGATGATCGGACCGGCGTCCAGCTCTTCGGTGACGTAGTGGCAAGTGGCGCCAATCAGCTTAACACCACGCATCGAGGCCTGGTGGTAAGGCTTGGCCCCCACGAACGACGGCAGGAAGCTGTGGTGGATGTTGATCACCTTGTGCGCGTACTCGCTGCACAGCTCAGGCGGCAGGATTTGCATGTAGCGCGCCAGCACCACCACTTCAGCATCGTGCTGCTTGACCAGGCGCGACACTTCGGCAAACGCCGGCTCTTTGTTCTGCGGATCCACCGGCACATGGTAGTAAGGAATGCCGTGCCACTCGACCATGCTGCGCAGGTCGTTGTGGTTGGAGATCACACAGGAAATTTCGCAGTCCAGCTCGTCGCTGTGCCAGCGGTGCAGCAGGTCGGCCAGGCAGTGGGATTCACGGCTGGCCATCAACACCACGCGTTTTTTCTGCGCGGTGTCGGTGATACGCCAGTTCATCGAGAACTCTTCGGCGATCGGGGCAAATGCCTCACGAAAGGCCTCCAGACCAAACGGCAAGGAGTCGGCCCGAATTTCGTGACGCATGAAGAACCAGCCACTGAGATTGTCCGAGTGATGGCTCGCTTCAGTGATCCAGCCATTGTGTGACGCCAGAAAGTTACTGACCTTAGCAACGATGCCGACGCCGTCCGGGCAAGCGATCACTAGCCGAAAAGTGCGCATAGGGGGAAAACTCCAGAACTTCGCAAAGGCCGCCATTCTAGCGATTGCGCAGCAAAACTGCAGTATTGATCAGCAATTGCCCCATCTGCCGCCTGCGCAAGCAGGCCGTCGTCGGCCGATTAGCAGCACTGCATGCTGGCGCAGGACGCCTTGTGAGAATACGCAAGAAGGCCTTTGTGAATAACTGTGATCATTACCGCTGATGTTTTAACTGTCAGTGTATTTGTCTGCCATTGACTCTAATCAAATCAAATAAAAGTTCGCTTATATGTTTACTTGATGAAACACCCTGACTATTATTGCGCCACTGTCCCCTGCATCCTGTGCCTAACATAAGGTAGTCCTCATGTCCCTGATCAACGAATACCGCGCCACCGAAGAAGCTATCAAAGAGCTGCAAGCCCGTTTGAAGAACCTGTCCCAAGACGACAAACTGCAAACCGAGCTGGAATTCGAAGGCAAACTGCGCACCCTGATGGGCGAATACTCCAAATCCCTGCGCGATATCATCGCCCTGCTGGATCCGGAATCTAAAGTTAAAGCCCCACGCGGCGCAGTGAAAACTACCGGCACCAAGCGTGCACGCAAGGTTAAACAATACAAGAACCCGCACAACGGCGAAGTCATCGAAACCAAAGGTGGCAACCACAAGACTCTGAAAGAGTGGAAAGCCAAGTGGGGCGGCGACGTGGTTGAAGGCTGGGCAACCCTGCTGGGCTAAGCCGCGACCCGTCTCGCAGGTTCACTTGCGAACAAAAAAACGCCAGCTTTCGCTGGCGTTTTTTTATCCATGTTATTCAACACATTTCATCAGGGCATTTCAAATATCCAAACGTTTGCGCAATAGCGCCACGTACTCGCGCCATTCCTGCAGAACCTCAAGCGTTCCGCCCGCGGCATTCTGCGACCATTGCTCGCAGGCTTGATCAAATGCCTGCACGGTATTGGGCGCTTCCCATCGAGCATCGCTCAAACGCTGCTGGCAAAATAATTTCCAACGTTCTTGCTCCTGTTCATTCAAGGTCTCGGGGAAGTTGCGCGCGCGATATCGAAATAATAATTCCGGTAAACGTTCATCATCGAACGGCCATTGTTCTTGCGCTAATTGCTGTGGGTCGGCCGCTCTCACTTGCTCGCATAAACGTCGGTCACGGTCACCAATGAAACCATCGTACAACTGTTGCTCAGGGTCATCGCTGGGGGTGAAGTCGTCCTGGGCATAAATGGCTGGAACTTTATCTCGCCAAAGTTCCTGTGCGTCACTTAGCCGCAGCGCCCGCGCCTGATACAGCGCCATGTCCAATTGCAGTCGTTGCTGATCCTCGGCCCGCAATACCGACAACGGCGCCACTACCGGGCAGCGGTTGATGTGAATCAGTTTGAGCGGCACCGCAAGCGCCCCCTCGGGCAAATCCGCATGGCGGGTGTACAGGCGCTGACGCAGGGTTTCGACGTCATCTGCCAGCAGGCCCTCGGGGTCCAGGTGCAGGTCGCAGACAATCAGTGCATTACGATTGCGCGGATGCCAGGCCAGCGGCAGGACGACGCCCACATAACTGCGCTCGGCAGAAAAGCGCCCGGAGATATGCACCATCGGTTGCAGCAGGCGAATCTGGTCCATGACTTTTTGTTTGCTGCGCAACTTGAACAGCCAGTCATAGAGCTTGGGCTGACGGTCACGAATCAGCCGCGCCAGGGCAATGGTGGCGCGCACATCGGACAAGGCTTCGTGGGCCTGGCCATGGTCCAGGCCGTTGGCGACCGTCAGGCGTTCGAGCTTGAGCGTGACACGCCCTTCTTCCTGCGGCCAGACGATACCGTCCGGGCGTAATGCATAGGCCGCACGCACCACGTCGATCAGGTCCCAGCGGCTGTTGCCGCCCTGCCATTCGCGAGCATAGGGGTCGAAAAAATTGCGGTACAAGCTGTAGCGCGTCATTTCATCGTCGAAACGCAAGGTGTTGTAACCGGCGCCGCAGGTCCCTGGAGCTGCCAGTTGGGCATGCACCCGGGTCATGAAATCCGCCTCGCTCAAACCTTGCTCGGCCAGGCGACTCGGGGTGATCCCGGTGATCGCGCAGGCGGCCGGATGCGGCAGGATGTCGTCGCTGGGCTGACAGTAGAGATTGACCGGCGCATCGATCTCGTTGAGTTCGAAGTCGGTGCGGATCCCGGCCACTTGCAGCGGGCGGTCGCAGCGCGGGGTGATCCCGGTGGTTTCGTAGTCGTACCAGAAGATAGAGGTCACGGGCTGTTCCTGAACTTGAGACCGACGAAGTCTAGGCGCTCAAACGCAGTGCCGGCCAGCTATCTTGCTTTAGAACGTTACGTGGCAAAGTCAGGATCGCCCAGACACAGGTCGTTTGCGCTGGCGAAGGCTGCTAGCATCGAGCCCAGGTAACGTCCCGAACTGGCTCCATCACCAGGCTGCCCATGATCCCTACCTCAGCACTGCCAAGGAAAGCACCGCTGCCCCCGCCTCTGGATACGCGGTACCAGGTCGAAACGCCCGAAGGCATCGACTTGCCACTGCGCCCGGCCGGGTTGCCGCCCCGCGCCCTGGCATTTGCCATCGACCTTGGGCTGCGCGCCCTGGTACTGGGCCTGCTGTTCCTCGGCCTGGGGTTTCTCGGCAAGCTGGGTATGGGGCTGGGCTCGCTGCTGCTGTTTGTCGTCAGTTGGTGGTACATGGTGCTGTTCGAAGTCCTCAACCAAGGCCGTTCGCCCGGAAAACAACTGCTGGGATTGCGCGTGGTGCAGGACGACGGTACCCCGGTCGGCTGGTCGGCCTCGCTGATCCGCAACCTACTGCGGTTCGTCGACATGCTGCCCCTGGGCTACGCCCTGGGCGCCATTAGTTGCCTGCAGCATCCGACCTTCAAGCGCCTGGGCGACATGGCCGCCGGCACCCTGGTGATCTATCGCGAACAGCCGGTACACTGCCCGCAGTTGCCAGCCGCCCAGCCCCTGCGCGCGCCTTTTACCTTGAGCCTGAATGAGCAACGCGCAGTGCTGGGTTTTGCCGAACGCCAGGCGCAGCTTTCCAGCGCACGGGTCACTGAACTGGCGACGCTGCTCGCCGAGCCGCTGCAGGTCGCGCCGACGCAGGCAGTCGCCGAGCTCAATGGCATCGCCCGTGGCTTGTTGGGGCCGACATGAAGCAAAGCCAGTTCGAAATCCGCCATCAAGCCCACTGGCAGCAGTTCGCCCACCGGCTCGATCTACTGGAGCGCGGCAAGGCCAGCGCCGAGGAGGCCCGCGCATTCCCCAGGGACTATCGGCGCCTGTGCCAACACCTGGCGCTGGCGCAGGAGCGCGGCTACAGCAGTTACCTGGTCGACCCCTTGCAGCACCTCGTGCTGCGCGGACACCAGCAGTTGTACCGCCATCGCAGCCACCTCGGCGCCCAGTTGCTAGCCTTTGTCCTGGCCGGCTTTCCGCGCCTGGTGCGTGAGCAATGGCCGTTCGTGCTGGCGGCCGGCTTGTTGTTTTTCGGCTCGCTGCTGGGCACCGCCTTGTTGGTGTACCTGTTTCCCGACCTGGTCTACAGCATCATGCCGGGCGATCAGGTCGCGCAGATGCAAGGTATGTACGACCCGGCCGCCGGACACCTGGGCCGCGACACCGAGCGCGCCGCCAGCGATAACTGGGTGATGTTCGGCTACTACATCATGCACAACATCGGCATAGCCTTTCAGACCTTCGCCAGCGGCCTGCTGTTTGGCCTGGGCAGTGTGTTTTTCCTGATGTTCAACGGGCTGCTGATCGGGGCCATTGCCGGCCACCTGACGCGCATCGGCTACGGCGAAAGCTTCTGGTCGTTCGTCGTCGGCCACGGTGCCTTTGAACTCAGCGCCATCGCCCTGGCCGGTGCGGCTGGCTTGCAACTGGGCTGGGCGCTGATCGCCCCCGGGCGGCTACCCCGAGGTGAAGCCCTGCGCCTGGCCGCGCGCAAGAGCGTGCTGATGATTTGCGGGGTGATGCTGTTCCTGCTGATTGCTGCGTTCATCGAGGCCTATTGGTCGGCACACACCGGGCCGGCGCCGCTGAGCAAATACCTGGTCGGGGCGGCCCTGTGGTTACTGGTGGGGCTCTACCTGTTCGGTGCGGGACGGGGTCGCCATGCGCCTGAATGACGCCAGCGTCGTGATTCGCCCACGCACCACCTGGGAAGCCATGGACCTGGGGATCCTGCTGAGCCAGCGTCATCGCCGGGTGCTGATGGGCAGTTGGGCGCTGGTCACCGTGCCAGTGTTTGTCCTGCTCAGCGTGCTGCTGTGGGAATCCCCCGCACTCGCCCTGGGGCTGTTCTGGTGGCTGAAGCCGGCGTTCGAGCGCCTGCCGTTGTACATCCTTTCCAGCGCGTTGTTCGGCCAGGCGCCCAGCGTGCAGCAGGCCTTGCGCCAATGGCCACGCCTGCTCAAGCCACAGTTGCTCGCCAGCCTGACCTGGCGACGCCTGAGCCTGAGCCGCAGCTTCACCTTGCCGGTGCTGCAGCTAGAGGGACTGGGCGGCGTGGCGCGCCAGCAGCGCCTGGCGGTGTTGCAGCAACGCGACGCCGGGGCAGCGCGCTGGCTGACACTCATTGGGATGCTGCTGGAAAGCGTGCTGTGGATCGGCACCATCAGCCTGTTCTACCTGTTCCTACCTGGGCAGATCGAACTGGATTGGGATTGGCAAACCATGATCGCCAGCAGCGCTCAGGACTGGCTGTGGCTTGAGCACCTGAGTAACGCGCTGTACGTGCTGATCCTGATCGTCTGGGAACCGGTGTATGTGGCCTGTGGTTTCAGCCTATACCTGAACCGGCGCACCACGCTGGAAGCCTGGGACATCGAGCTGGTATTCCGGCGCCTGCGCCAACGCCTGAGCGCGGTGGTCGCCAGCGTGCTGATGCTCGGCCTGCTGCTGGTAGGGCCTGCCGGGCAACCGCTGCTGGCCGCCGAATCGAGCGCCGCGCCCGCCAGCCCGCGCCTGCTCCAGCAACCCCTCAACAGCCAGGCTGCCAGCAGCGCCATCAATGCCATACTCGACGCCCCGCCGTTCAAGAACACCGAGACCCTGACCCGCTATCGCCTGGGTGACGGCGAGCCCGAACGAACCCAGGCGGGCCAGGCACCCGGCTGGCTCAAGGCGTTGCTCGAGTTGTTCGACAGCCCGCGCTTGGCCAGCCTGGCGTCCATCATCGAAGTCCTGTTGTGGACGACGGTCATCGGCCTGCTGGTGTTACTGGCCTGGCGCTACCGCGAGTGGCTGCAGACCTTCGTCAGCCGCCGCCCGGCACCTCAACTCAGCCCCCAGCGCCCGCTGCCGGCGCAACTGTTCGGCCTCGACCTAGGCCGTGACTCCCTGCCGGACGACGTCGCCGCCGAGGTCGAGCGGCTCTGGGCGAGCCAGCCTCGTGAGGCCCTCGGCTTGCTGTATCGGGCGCTGCTGGTGCGCTTGCTGCACGACTACGCGTTGCCGTTGACCAGTGCCGACACCGAAGGCCAGGTGCTGGACCATGTCCAGCGTCTGCAGCAGCCGCAACTGCATGCCTTCAGCAGCACCCTCACCGTGCATTGGCAAAATATCGCCTACGGTCACCGCGTCCCGCCACTCGCCCTGCAAACACAACTCTGCGCAGGTTGGCGCGCGCTGTTCGGCCACGGAGTGGGTCAATGAACCGGCTGCAGATGGTTCTCGGCACACTGCTGGCCGGGCTGCTAGCGGCGGTCGCGGTCTACCTGTTCCTACAGGCCACGCCCTATGCAGAAACCATCGACCACGGCCCCTCCCCCGAAGCCCAGGCCAACCCGTACCTGGCCGCCGAGCACTTTTTGCGCCAGCAAGGGCTGCGCGTCAGCCACGCCAACAGCCTCGAGACCCTGCCCCCGCTGCCCTCCCGGCAACACAGCCTGTTGCTCCTGGGGGAGCGTGTCGACATGACCCCGGCGCAGGTCGAGCAAGTGCTGGCCTGGGCCCACGCCGGCGGCCGCCTGCTGCTGGTTGCCGAGGCCCTGTGGGACGCCAAGGCCGGCAAAAGCGCCGACCTGCTGCTGGACCGGGTCCAGGTGCAGCAATCCATGAGCAAGGACCTCAAGGAGCCACCGCCCGAGGCTACGACAGTCCCCTATCCCACGCTGACCAAGCTTTACCTGGAAGACGAACAAGCGCCGGCCTATGCCAGCTTCGATCCGCAGTTCCACCTCGAAGACCCGCAAAACCTGGCCCAGGCCTGGGCCAACAGCGCCCTGGCCACGCACATGATGCAACTGCCCTACGGCGAAGGCCTGATCACGGTGATCACCGATGCCGACCTGTGGAAAAACCCCAACATCGGCCACTATGACAACGCCTGGCTGCTCTGGTACCTGAACGCCGACACCGAAGTCACCCTGCTGTTCGACATTGCCCACGACCACCTGCTGACCCTGTTGCTGCGCTATTTCCCCCAGGCGCTGGTGGCTCTCGCTGCATTGCTTGGCCTGTGGTGCTGGCACGTCGGCTGGCGCCAGGGCCCACTGATCGCCCCCGCGACCAAGGCTCGCCGGCAGTTGCAGGAGCACGTGGGCGCCAGTGCTGACTTCCTGCTGCGCAACGCCGGGCAACACAGCCTTCTGCAAGGCCTGCAACACGATGTGCAACGCCGCGCCCGGCAGCGGCACCCGGGCCTGGAACAGCTGGAAACTGCCGAACAATGGCAGGTCATCGCACGCTTGACCGGCCACCCGGCCGACACCATTGGCCAGTTGCTCGGTCCCTTGGCGAAACGACGACTGTCCAGCAGCGAATTCAGCCGCCAGGTCGCCCACCTGCAAACCCTCAGGAATGCCTTATGAGTGAAGCCTTCGAACCACCTAGCCAACCCCGCGCAGCGCAACAACGGCAACGCGCCAGCCAACTGGCGCAAGCCCTGCGTGTCGAATTGAGAAAGGCCGTGATCGGCCAGGAAAGCGTGATCGACGATGTGTTGAGCGCCTTGATTGCCGGGGGCCATGTGCTGCTCGAGGGTGTACCTGGCCTGGGCAAGACCTTGCTGGTGCGCGCCCTGGCCCGCTGCTTTGGCGGCGACTTCGCGCGGATTCAATTCACTCCCGACCTGATGCCCAGCGACGTCACCGGGCATGCCGTCTACGACCTGCAGACCGAGCAGTTCAAGTTGCGCAAGGGCCCACTGTTCACCAACCTGTTGCTGGCCGACGAGATCAACCGCGCCCCGGCCAAGACCCAGGCCGCCTTGCTCGAAGCCATGCAGGAACGCCAGGTGACACTGGAAGGTCGCGCCTTGCCGATCGCCCAGCCGTTCATGGTCCTGGCCACGCAAAACCCCATCGAACAGGAAGGCACCTACCCTCTACCGGAAGCCGAGCTCGATCGGTTCATGCTCAAGGTGCGCATGGACTACCCCGATGCCGAGCAGGAGTTGGACATGGTGCGCCAGGTCAGTCGCTCGACCCGCGCCGACATGCTCGACGTGCAACCGCTGCGCACTTTGCTGCAAGCCAAGGACATCCTCGCCCTGCAACGGATTGCCAGCGATCTGCCGCTGGACGAGCAGGTACTGGACTATGCCGTACGCCTGGCCCGCACCACCCGCAGTTGGCCGGGGCTGATTCTGGGCGCCGGTCCTCGAGCCTCCATCGCGCTGGTGCGGGTGGCCCGGGCGCGGGCTCTGCTGCGCGGCGGTGAGTTCGTCATCCCGGATGACATCAAGGGCTGCGCGCTGGCGGTGCTGCGCCACCGCGTGCGGATTGCACCGGAGTTGGACATCGAAGGGCTGGACGTCGACCAGGTGCTCAAGCTAATGCTTGACCAGGTACCGGCGCCCAGATTGTGAATAGCACCATGACAATGATCGTCCCTGGGAAGCCCTGAGCATGAAGCCGACCCGTCTGCTGCTGGCCTGGCTCGCCACCCTGTTGGGTCTGAGCATCGTGCTGGGCGCCTGCCGGGCCCTGGGCGTCGACGTGGCACCTAGCTTGCTGGCGATTAACTGGGGATTGTTGCTGGCTTTATTGCTGCTGGCCCTGCTCGACGCTGCGCGCCTGATTCGCCGGCCCTCCCCCAGGGCGCAACGGCAACTGCCCGGCAGCCTGGCACTGGGGCGCTGGAGCGAAGTGCAGATCAGCCTGCAACATGATTACGTACAGCCCCTGAGCGTGCAGCTGTTCGATCATGTTCCCGATGGCCTGGACTTCGAGGGATTGCCCCAGACGGTCGAACTGCATCCCGACCAGACTCACCTACTCAGCTACCGACTGCGCCCCTTGCGCCGTGGGCACTTCAGTTTCGAGCGTTGCGAAATCAACCTGCCGGGGCCCTTGGGGCTTTGGTCGGCCCGCAGGTACCTGACGCTGCAGGACAGCACCCGGGTCTATCCGGATTTCGCCCACCTGTATGGCGCACAACTGCTGGCGGTCGACAACTGGCTCAGCCAACTGGGCGTACGCCAGCGCCAGCGGCGCGGGCTGGGACTGGAGTTTCATCAACTGCGCGAGTTTCGCGAAGGCGATAGCCTGCGCCAGATCGACTGGAAAGCCACGGCCCGACAACGCACACCGATTGCCCGGGAGTACCAGGACGAACGGGACCAGCAGATCATCTTCATGCTCGACTGCGGTCGCTCGATGCGTAGTCAGGACGGCGAGTTGTCGCACTTCGATCACGCCCTCAATGCATGCCTGCTGCTCAGCTACGTCGCCCTGCGCCAGGGCGACGCGGTCGGCCTGATGACGTTCGCCACCGAGCAGGCGCGCTACCTGCCCCCGAGTAAGGGCAACGGTCAATTGAACGTGCTGCTCAATAACCTCTATGACCTGGACAGCAGCCAGCGCCCTGCTGACTACCTGGCCGCCGCCAGCCAACTGCTCGCCCGCCAGCAGCGCCGGGCACTGGTGGTGCTGGTCACTAACCTGCGCGATGAAGCCGACGAAACCCTGCTCGGCGCGGTCCAGCGCCTGGGCCGACAGCACCGGGTGCTGGTGGCGAGCCTGCGCGAGGAAGTCCTCGACCGGCTACACCAGGTCCCGGTGCAAACCCTGCCCGAAGCCCTGGCCTACTGCGGCACGGTGGACTACCTGAACGCCCGGGCCGATCAGCATGAACGCTTGAGCGCCCATGGCGTGCCGGTGCTGGACACCCGCCCCGGTGAGCTGGGCACCGAACTGGTCACCCGTTACCTGAGTTGGAAGAAAGCTGGCGTGCTTTAGCGCTGCCCCTGCACATGGCCGGGGCTAGGCCGATGCCGAGACCGGATAAAAACTGAAATAGCGCTGCAACGCGCTGACCATCTGGCCGTATTCAGGCGGGGGATTCTGCAGGGCGAACCCGGCGTCGTAATGATGGGGCGTGGCGTCTTCATGGCACCACAGGCAACAGGCCCGCAGGTCGATGACCTGACAGGCTCCATCGCCGTCGGGGATCTTCAGGCGCAAGTCAAAGACCGCCCCCAGCATCAGCGGCAACTGACTGATCAGCATCAGCCCGTCTTCCGAGACATTGCCGATGTAGCCAATGGGTTTGTCGGTGATACGGTTGAAGACTTTGAGAAAATACGGCAACTGGTGCCGCTCGATCCGGCGTTCTGTGAACATACTGAGTATCGCTTTGCCAAGGCCCTTGAGCAGGGTCGCACTACTGCTTCGCAACGAGCCTGCAGAGCGAGCTCGCTGTCCCCGATTGCGGTGCGAACGCCCCCGCGTTGCGCTCGCGCTATTTCTGCCGTTCTCAGGTATCAACGACGTCCAGGGTCGACCCGCTGAAACGTCTCACTAGAGACTAGCTCAAGGCTGAAACACAGCCAGTGGTTAAATGAGACCCGACATTACAATGCCGCGGGAATGCTTCTGGCGCTGCGCGGCGGGTACCAGCCCAGCGACTGCAAGGTTTCCAGGCGCGCGCGGGCACGGTAGGCGTACTCATTGTTCGGGTACTGCGCCATGATGAACTGGTAGGTCTGGGCGGCATCGACATAGAGCTTCTGCCGCTCCAGGCACTGGCCACGCAACATCGACACTTCAGGCTGGATGTAGCGCCGCGCCCGGCTCTTGCGATCGACCTGGGACAGTTCGAGCATCACCCGCTCGCAGTTGCCGGCGTCGTAGGCACGGTAGGCGGTGTTCAGGTGATGGTCCATCGACCAACGGGTACAGCCCACGACACTCAGGGCCAGGGCAGCTAAAAGCACGAATCGCATGAGAGTTCTCCTGTCTTGGGCTTTGTATCGACCCGGCGGCAAAAATCTTCAGTGCGGCGTGTTCAATAAAGAATCCAATAAGTAGTGCAAACGAACAATGACTACAACTTCCCAGCATAGTAGCCTCACTCAGCGCTTGAACTCAGGAGTCTTTGCATGTCCGTCCGTCGTACCAAAATCGTCGCTACCCTTGGCCCGGCCAGTAACTCGCCGGAAGTTCTCGAACAGCTGATTCTCGCTGGCCTGGACGTTGCCCGCCTGAACTTCTCCCACGGCACCCCCGACGAGCACAAGGCTCGCGCCAAGCTGGTCCGTGACCTCGCGGCCAAGCACGGGCGCTTCGTCGCCCTGCTGGGCGACCTGCAAGGCCCGAAAATCCGTATCGCCAAATTCGCCAACAAGAAGATCGAGCTGAAGATCGGTGATCAATTCACCTTCTCCACCAGCCATCCTCTGACCGAAGGCAACCAGCAAGTGGTCGGCATCGACTACCCGGACCTGGTCAAGGACTGCGGCGTCGGCGACGAGTTGCTGCTCGACGACGGCCGCGTGGTCATGCGTGTTGATACCGCCAGCGCCACCGAACTGCATTGCACCGTGACCATCGGCGGCCCGCTGTCGGACCACAAGGGCATCAACCGTCGTGGTGGCGGCCTGACCGCTCCGGCCCTGACTGAAAAAGACAAGGCTGACATCAAGCTCGCCGCCGAAATGCAGGTCGACTACCTCGCCGTGTCCTTCCCGCGTGACGCCGCCGACATGGAATACGCCCGTCAATTGCGCGACGAAGCCGGCGGCACCGCCTGGCTGGTGGCCAAGATCGAACGTGCCGAAGCCGTGGCCGACGACGAAACCCTCGATGGCCTGATCAAGGCTTCCGACGCAGTGATGGTTGCCCGTGGCGACCTCGGCGTGGAAATCGGCGACGCCGAGCTGGTGGGTATCCAGAAGAAGATCATCCTGCACGCACGCCGCCACAACAAAGCGGTGATCGTTGCGACCCAGATGATGGAGTCGATGATCCAGAACCCGATGCCGACCCGTGCCGAAGTGTCCGACGTGGCCAACGCCGTGCTCGACTACACCGACGCCGTGATGCTCTCGGCGGAAAGTGCTGCCGGCCTGTACCCACTGGAAGCTGTGCAGGCGATGGCGCGTATCTGCGTCGGCGCGGAAAAGCACCCGACCAGCAAGACCTCCAGCCACCGCATCGGCAAGGTCTTCGAAAGCTGCGACCAGAGCATCGCCCTGGCCGCCATGTACACCGCCAACCACTTCCCGGGCGTCAAGGCGATCATCGCCCTCACCGAAAGTGGCTACACGCCGTTGATCATGTCGCGCATTCGTTCCTCGGTGCCGATCTACGCGTTCTCCCCGCATCGTGAAACCCAGGCCCGCGCGGCGATGTTCCGTGGCGTCTACACCGTCCCGTTCGACCCGGCATCCCTGCCACCTGAGCAAGTCAGCCAGGCGGCCATCGACGAGCTGCTGGCTCGCGGCGTGGTCGAGAAAGGCGACTGGGTCATCCTGACCAAGGGCGACAGCTACCACACCATCGGCGGCACCAACGGCATGAAAATCCTGCACGTTGGCGACAAGATGGTCTGATTGACCAAGCGCTGAAAAACCAAAGCCCCGCCATGTGAATGGCGGGGCTTTTTGCTTTGCGATCCAGTGATTCCAGGTCAACACAGAACCCTGTGGGAGTGGGCTTGCCCACGATGGGGCCCGCGCGACCACCCAACATTCACGACCGCTTGAGAAACCCCGACAATGCCGCCAACGCTTCCGGCGAGCGCAGTCGTTGGACGAACAGCTTGCCCTCCTCCTCGACCACCCTGCGCAGCAGTTCGCGGTCCGGGGCCGTCATCAGTTGCTTGCTGATGCGCACAGCTTGCGGCGGTAGTTGATCGAAGCGCAGCGCCATCTCCCGCGCCTTGGCGAAGGTCGCTTCCGCGCTCGGCAATGCCTGGCTGGCAATGCCCCAGGCGGCGGCCTGCTCGCCGGTAAACGCTTCGCCCAGCAGCAACAATTCGGCCGCTTTGGCCTGGCCGAGCAGTCGCGGCAGGATCAGGCTGGAGCCGAACTCCGGACACAGACCCAGGTTGACGAATGGCATGCGCAACTTGGCATCGGCGCTGACGTACACCAGATCGCAATGCAGCAGCAGCGTGGTGCCGATGCCTACCGCGGCTCCGGCAACGGCGGCGACCACCGGCTTGCGGCACTCCAGCAGACTGCGCATGAACTGGAACACCGGGCTGTCGAGATCACTCGGCGGCTCCTGGAGAAAGTCGGCGATATCATTGCCGGCGGTAAAGCACTGCAGGCTGCCAGTGATCAGCACCGCATTGATCTCAGGGTCGGTATCCGCCTGTTGCAGGGCTGCGCCCAGTTGGCTGTACATGGCGCGGGTCAGGGCGTTTTTCTTGTCCGGGCGATTCAGGCGCAACGTCAGCAGCCCGCCTTCGCGTTCCAGCAAAATGGCATCGGTCATGGTCAATCTCATGCAAAGAAAGTCAGCTCAACCACGCGGCAGGAACACATCGGCCAGCAGTTGATTACGTGGCAGCCCTGCCAGGTACAAGCGCCGGGCAAAGGCGTCGACACTCTCAGGGCTCCCGCAGAGTAAGGCCAGGGTTTGCCGGGAAACAAGGCGCAATTGCGCCAAAGCCGCTGACAGCTCGGCCGCTGTCCACAGCTCGACACTCAGGTTGGCGCGGTTGGCTGCCAGTGCCGCCAGGGGTTTGGCCAGGTAATGCTCTGCCCCATCATGGGCCAGGTGAATCACCCGGATAGGCCCTTGATGATCCTGGCGCAGCGCTTCACGTAACACCCCGAACAGCGGCGCCAGCCCCGTACCTGCGGCCAGCAGCCACAGCGGACGGGTTTGCCAGTCAGGGTCGTAGTGCAAGGCCCCGCCGCGCAGTTCACCGAGGCGGATCGAATCACCGATCTTCAGCGCCCGGGCGGCATCGCTGAAGGCACCGGGCAGTCGGCAGTCGAGGTGAAACTCGAGGAATCGGTCTTCCTGCGGCAGGCTGGCCAGGGAGTACGGACGCGCCACGTGGCCGGCCCACAGCACCAAGTGTTGACCGGCCTGATAGCGCAGCGGGCGCTCGGCCAACAAACGCAGGCGCAACACACAGGGACTCAACCAGTCCAGCGCCTCGACCACGGCGGGGGCGCCGTCACGCAGCGGATCGAACACCGCCACCTGCAGGTCATCCAGCACCTCGCACTGACAGGCCAGGCGCCAGCCCTGCTGGCGCTGCCCGGCACTCAGAGCGTCCGGGCGACGGTCGCCGACCTCACCGCGCAGGCACTGCACCAGGCACGCGTGGCAACTGCCTGCCCGGCAACTGTAAGGCACCTGCAAACCCTGCTGATTCAAGGCATCAAGCAGGTTGCTGCCCGCCGCTACCGTCCATTGACGCTCACCGACAGTCACTTCAGGCATCGATGTTTTCCCAGGCCGCCGCACAGCGATTACGGCCATCGCGCTTGGCCCGGTAAAGCGCCTGGTCGGCACGTTGCAAGGCGTCGTCGAGGTCATCGCCGACGGCCAGCAGGGTCATCCCCGCAGACAGGCTAAGATCCGGCACAGACAGGCCAATCAACTGCACTTCGGTGAACGCCAGGCGCAACCGCTCACAACAGGAGGTCAAGCGCTCGGGATTGCAATCAGGTAACAACAACACAAACTCCTCACCGCCATACCGGGCCAGTACATCGCCCTCGCGCAAACAGGCCGTGGCGACGCCGGCAAATGCCTGCAGGACCTGGTCGCCGGCGGCATGGCCATGCAGGTCGTTGATACGTTTGAAGTGGTCCAGGTCGATCAGCGCCAGGCCATGCTCCACCGAGGCTTCCATGTTTTGCAATTCACGGGTGGCCAAGCGCAGGAAATGCCGACGATTGAACAAACCGGTCAACTCATCGGTGGCCACCAGATCCTCGAGCTGACGCATCATCCCGCGCAGCGTGTCCTGATGCGCCTGCAGGGCAAACCGGCGCTGGCGCATACGCAGGCGCGAAGCTTGCACATAGCTGGCATACAACGCCAGCCAGACCAACACAATAAACAGCACACAGACCTGCAAGGCCGCCAGAGTCGGGTCGGCCAGTTCGAAATGGTAGCCTTCCCACAGGTTGAGGCAGGCAAAGCTGAAGAACACCAGGGCCGCACAGCGCACAAACGCCCGGCGCGGCAGGTGAAACAGGCCGAACATCAGAATCAGTACGTAAAAGATCAGGAAGGCGCCACGAGCAGCGTCCAGATGGGCGATCAGCCAGGTTTGCCAACCAATGCCCAGCAGCACCTGGACTTCGGTCAGGCTGGGATCGGGAAACCGCAGGTTGCGCCCGCTGAAGAAGATCGCGAACAGCAACGACTGACTGAGCATCACCAACGCGGTGGCAACCAGCGCACTGCGCACCGAGCCCTGGAAGTGCCCACTGAGGATCGCCAGCCATAGCAGCAATAACGCCAGCACATAGGTGCCCGTCGCCAGAATAAAGCGCTTGAGCAATAGATTCTGGATCGCGTTATGGGTCAATCGTTGACTCACCGTGCAAAGGGGGGCTGATAAGAGTGTCCTACCCTAAAGGCCTTGGATCACTTTAGTGTTGCTGCTCGAAAATGACCATCCAATTTTTGTCGGGCTGCCTCGGGTCGCGTCATCATTGTTATGCGACCTTGGTTTGACTGCCGGCGGGTGTGCCCGGCGGCGAGGCGCGCTATACTGCCGCGCCTTTTTAGCGTCGCGCCAGCAACCCCGGCGTGCCCGGCCCAAAGGGCCAGCTTCAAGTTGCGAGCTTCAAGCCGCAAGCTCAAGCAGTCCACGTACTGCCCTTAACTTGCCGCTCGACGCTCGATGCTCAAAGCTGCCCTATTAAAATGTTCCCGTCTTTTAGAGGAGCGCGACTCATGACCGTGATCAAGCAAGACGACCTGATTCAGAGCGTTGCTGACGCCCTGCAGTTCATTTCTTATTACCACCCCGTGGACTTCATCCAGGCGATGCACGAGGCCTACCTGCGCGAAGAATCGCCAGCGGCCCGCGATTCGATCGCACAGATCCTGATCAACTCGCGCATGTGCGCCACCGGCCACCGCCCGATCTGCCAGGACACCGGTATCGTCACCGTGTTTGTCCGCGTGGGCATGGACGTGCGCTGGGATGGCGCGACCATGGGCCTGGACGACATGATCAACGAGGGCGTGCGTCGCGCCTACAACCTGCCGGAAAACGTCCTGCGTGCGTCCATCCTCGCCGACCCGGCAGGTGCTCGCAAAAACACCAAGGACAACACCCCGGCCGTGATCCACTACTCGATCGTCCCGGGTAACACCGTGGAAGTCGACGTGGCAGCCAAGGGCGGCGGTTCCGAGAACAAGTCGAAAATGGCCATGCTCAACCCGTCCGACTCGATCGTCGACTGGGTGCTCAAGACCGTTCCAACCATGGGCGCCGGCTGGTGCCCACCGGGCATGCTCGGCATCGGCATCGGCGGCACCGCTGAGAAAGCCGCGGTAATGGCCAAGGAAGTGTTGATGGAATCCATCGACATCCACGAGCTCAAGGCTCGCGGCCCGCAGAACCGTATCGAAGAAATGCGCCTGGAGCTGTTCGAGAAGGTCAACCAACTGGGCATCGGCGCCCAGGGCCTTGGTGGCCTGACCACCGTGCTCGACGTGAAGATCATGGATTACCCGACCCACGCCGCGTCCCTGCCGGTGTGCATGATCCCGAACTGCGCCGCCACCCGTCACGCGCACTTCGTGCTCGACGGTTCCGGCCCGGCTTCGCTGGAGGCGCCATCGCTGGACGCCTACCCGGAAATCGTCTGGGAAGCCGGTCCGTCGGCCCGTCGCGTCGACCTCGACACCCTGACCCCGGAAGACGTGCAAAGCTGGAAGCCGGGCGAAACCGTGCTGCTCAACGGCAAGATGCTCACCGGTCGCGACGCCGCGCACAAGCGCATGGTCGAGATGCTGAACAAGGGAGAAACCCTGCCGGTGGACCTCAAGGGTCGCTTCATCTACTACGTCGGCCCGGTTGATCCGGTGCGCGAAGAAGTGGTTGGCCCGGCAGGCCCGACCACTGCGACGCGGATGGACAAGTTCACCCGCCAGATCCTCGAGCAGACCGGCCTGTTGGGCATGATCGGTAAATCCGAGCGCGGTCCGACCGCCATCGAAGCGATCAAGGACCACAAGGCCGTCTACCTGATGGCAGTCGGCGGTGCGGCTTACCTGGTGGCGCAAGCCATCAAGAAATCCCGCGTAGTCGCTTTCGCCGAACTGGGCATGGAAGCGATCTACGAGTTCGACGTCAAGGACATGCCAGTGACTGTTGCTGTCGACAGCAACGGCGAGTCGGTACACATCACCGGTCCTGCCATCTGGCAGAAGAAGATCAGTGACAGCCTGGCGGTAGAAGTGCAGTAAGCACCCACACCCCAGTCAGGAAAAGCCGCGCTGTTTGTCAGAACAGCGCGGCTTTTTTATGGTCCCTGCGCACTGCGCGGACTCTGCGCCGTCGCCGCGCTGCATGCTATCGTGCGCCCCCCGACCCCGTAGTCTGTGCCCATCGCATGCCACCTATTTATCGTTCCCTGCGCCTGATGCTCTATGTACTGCTGATCGTGGCCGGCACAGTCCTGGTCAGCGCCGCCGCCGTGCGCCACGCCGAGCGCCAGGCCCTGGAGGACGACGCTCAACGCGCCAACCAGCAATTAGCCTTGTACGCCACGTCCCTGCATACGCTGATTGAACGTTACCGCGCCCTGCCCGCCGTGCTGGCGCTGGACCCGCAATTGCGCTCGGCGCTGGCAGGCCCGGTAAGCCCGCAACAGCAGGACTCGCTGAACCACAAGCTGGAGAAAATCAACGGCGCGGCCCAGTCGTCCACCCTCGAACTGCTGGACCGCAACGGACTGGCCGTCGCGGCCAGCAACTGGCGCCTGCCCAGCAGTTATGTCGGCCACAACTACGGCTTCCGCCCCTACTTCAGCCAGACCCGCAGCCAGGGCACCGGACGCTTTTATGCGGTAGGCGTGACCAGCGGCATTCCCGGCTACTTCCTGTCCAGTGCCGTGTTGGGCGACAACCAAGAGTTTCTTGGCGCCATGGTGGTCAAGCTGGAGTTTCCGGAACTGGAGCGCGAATGGCGCCAGGGCACTGACACCCTGCTGGTCAGCGACGCCCGCGGCATTGTGTTCATCGCCAACCAGCCGGGCTGGCGTTATCGCCTCCTTGAAACCCTGTCGCCGACCGACCTCGCCGAGCTCGAGGCTACTCGTCAGTACGACAAACAAACGCTGGTCCCCCTGTCCCACGAATGGCTTCGACGCTTCGACGACAACAGTTACCTGGCGCGGGTCGAGGGTCCCGACGGGGCGGCCGAGTACCTCTGGGAGTCACTGCCCCTGAGTGCCGAAGGCTGGACGCTGCACCTGTTGCGGCGCCCGCAGGTGGCCTTCGAGGATTTGCGCAACGCCGCACTGGCCGCAGCCGGCGTGTGGCTGACGCTGGTGTTTGTGCTGCTGTTCCTCAGCCAGCGCTGGCGTATCGCCAAGCTGCGCCAGCGCAGTCGCGAGGAACTGGAACGCCTGGTGGAGGAACGCACCCGAGAGTTGCGCACGGCTCAGGACGGCCTGGTGCAGTCAGCCAAACTCGCCGCCCTGGGGCAGATGTCGGCGGCCCTGGCCCACGAGATCAACCAGCCGCTCACCACCCAGCGCATGCAGCTTGCCACGCTGAGACTGCTGCTGGACCACGGCCGCGTCGATGATGCCTACAAGGCACTCAAACCGCTGGATGACATGCTCACCCGAATGGCGGCCCTCACTGGCCACCTGAAGACCTTCGCCCGCAAGAGCCCCAGCGGCTTGCGCGAGCCACTGGACCTGGCGGCGGTGGTCGACCAGGCCCTGCACCTGCTGGAAGTCCGCCTGCGCGATGAACAGATCAACTTCACTGTGGACCTGGTCCGCCCGGCGCGGGTTCGTGGGGACGCCATTCGCCTGGAACAGGTACTGATCAACCTGCTGCGCAATGCCCTGGATGCCATGCGCGACAAGTCACTCAAGCGGCTGCGCATCAGTCTTGAAGCCGACCAACAGCTGTGGCGCCTGAGCGTCACCGACAGCGGTGGCGGGATTCTTGCGCAGGACCTGCCCAATGTCTTCGACCCGTTTTTCACCACCAAGCCTGTGGGCGATGGCCTGGGGCTCGGGCTGGCCGTATCCTTTGCGATCATTCATGAGCTCGGCGGTCGCCTGACGGCCGAGAACCACGGCGACGGTGCGCGCTTCACCGTGACCCTGCCCGTCGACCTGGAGGCACAGATCTGATGTTGAACTCGGTAATAGTGGTCGATGACGAACGCAGCATTCGCGACGCCGTCGAGCAATGGCTGAGTCTCTCGGGATTCCAGGTCCAGCTGTTCAGCCGTGCCGAGGACTGCCTGGCGCAGTTGCCGGTGAATTTCCCCGGGGTGATTCTCAGCGATGTGCGCATGCCGGGGATCAGCGGCCTGGAACTGCTGGCCTCCCTGCAACAACGGGATGCCGAACTGCCGGTGATCCTGTTGACCGGCCACGGCGATGTACCGATGGCGGTCGATGCCATGCGCGATGGCGCCTACGACTTCCTGGAAAAACCCTTCAGCCCCGAGACCTTGCTCAACAGCCTGCGTCGGGCACTCGACAAGCGCCGGCTGGTCCTGGAAAACCGTGCCCTGCACGAACAGGCCGACCACCGCAGCAAACTGGAGGCCAGCCTGCTGGGCGTGTCCCCGGGCCTGCAGACCCTGCGCCGGCAAGTCCTGGACCTCGCGGGCCTGCCGGTCAACGTAGTGATTCGCGGCGAAACCGGCAGCGGCAAGGAGCTGGTTGCTCGCTGCCTGCATGATTTCGGCCCGCGCGCCGCCAAGCCCTTCGTCGCCCTGAACTGCGCGGCGATCCCCGAGCAACTGTTCGAGGCCGAACTGTTCGGGCACGAACACGGCGCTTTCACCGGCGCCCAGGGCAAGCGTATCGGCAAGCTGGAATATGCCGACGGCGGCACCCTGTTTCTCGATGAAATCGAAAGCATGCCGCTGGCCCAGCAGGTCAAGTTATTGCGCGTGCTGCAGGAACAGAAGCTCGAGCGCCTGGGGGCCAACCAGAGCATCGATGTCGACTTGCGGATCATCGCCGCGACCAAACCCGACCTGCTGGATGAAGCCCGGGCCGGGCGTTTTCGCG
Source organism: Pseudomonas sp. NPDC087626 (assembly GCF_044743405.1). Taxonomy (NCBI): domain Bacteria; kingdom Pseudomonadati; phylum Pseudomonadota; class Gammaproteobacteria; order Pseudomonadales; family Pseudomonadaceae; genus Pseudomonas; species Pseudomonas sp. NPDC087626. The sequence continues at coordinate 201,680 of NZ_JBIUWJ010000003.1, read as the reverse complement.
AAGACCTGGCCTATCGGCTCAACGTGGCCCAGTTGCGTTTGCCGGCGCTGCGTGAGCGGCGCGAAGACATTCCCTTGCTCTACGCCCACTTCAGCCGTGCGGCGGCGCAACGCCTGGGCCGCAGCGTCGCGCCCCTGAGCGGTCCGCAGTTGAGTCGCCTGCTCAGCCATGACTGGCCGGGTAACGTGCGCGAACTGGCCAACGTTGCCGAGCGCCAGGTGCTGGGCCTCGATGATCCCGAACCGGACGCCATCGAACCCGGCCAGTCGCTGGCAGCCCAACAGGAAGCGTTTGAAGCGCAGTGCCTGCGCGCCGCCCTGACTCGGCACAAGGGCGATATCAAGGCAGTGCTCGAAGAGTTGCAACTGCCACGCCGCACCTTCAATGAAAAACTCCAGCGCCACGGCCTGACCCGCGAAATGTTCCTGGGCTGAATTCTCGGCGGATTTCCGCTCAGCGAATCTGGCGCATGAGCGGATTTCCGCTCACTTACCCGACAAAACCCCTCTAGAACGGCCCTGCACAACCTGGCACGGCTCCTGCTATAGCCCCTGCAGGCTGCGTTTTTGCGCGCTCCACAAAAACAATTAATTGAAGGATCCGTCATGGATAACTCACAACCCCTGCCTCTCGGGTCGGCGGCTTCGCCTGCCAAAGAAAGAACCTCGGCCAGTCGCATCAAATCAATTTTCAGCGGTTCTGTCGGCAACATGGTCGAGTGGTATGACTGGTACGTCTACGCCGCATTCTCGCTGTACTTCGCCAAAACCTTCTTCCCCCATGGCGACACCACCGCCCAACTGCTCAATACCGCCGCAATCTTCGCCGTAGGCTTCCTGATGCGTCCGATCGGTGGCTGGCTGATGGGGCTGTATGCCGACAAAGTTGGACGCAAAAAAGCCCTGATGGCTTCGGTATACCTGATGTGCTTCGGCTCACTGCTGATCGCCCTGAGTCCAAGTTACGAAGTCATCGGCATCGGTGCGCCGATCCTGCTGGTGTTCGCGCGCTTGCTGCAAGGCCTGTCGGTGGGTGGCGAATACGGCACTTCCGCCACCTACCTTAGCGAGATGGCCACCAAGGAACGTCGCGGCTTCTACTCCAGCTTCCAGTATGTGACGCTGATTTCCGGCCAGCTCATCGCCCTGGCGGTGTTGATCGTGCTGCAACAAGTGCTGACCACCGAAGAGCTGTACGCCTGGGGCTGGCGTATCCCGTTCGCCATCGGTGCGCTGTGTGCCGTGGTCGCGCTGTACCTGCGTCGTGGCATGGAAGAAACCGAGTCGTTCACCAAGAAAAAGAAGTCCAAGGAAAGCGCGATGCGCACCTTGATGCGCCACCCCAAGGAACTGCTGACTGTAGTCGGCCTGACCATGGGCGGCACCCTGGCGTTCTACACCTACACCACCTACATGCAGAAGTACCTGGTGAACACGGTTGGCATGAGCATCAGCGACTCCACCACCATTTCGGCGGCGACCCTGTTCCTGTTCATGTGCTTGCAACCGCTCGTCGGCGGCCTGTCGGATAAAATCGGCCGGCGCCCGATCCTGATCGCCTTCGGCGTATTGGGCACCCTGTTCACTGTGCCGATCCTGACGACCCTGCACACCATCCAGACCTGGTGGGGCGCGTTCTTCCTGATCATGGCGGCGCTGATCATCGTCAGCGGCTACACCTCCATCAACGCGGTGGTCAAGGCTGAACTTTTCCCGACCGAAATCCGCGCCCTGGGCGTAGGCCTGCCGTATGCCCTGACCGTCTCGATCTTCGGCGGCACCGCTGAATACATCGCCCTGTGGTTCAAGAGCATCGGCATGGAAACCGGTTACTACTGGTACGTCACCGCGTGTATTGCTGTGTCCCTGTTGGTATACGTGACCATGAAAGACACCCGCAAACACTCGCGGATCGAAACTGACTGACACCCCCCGTGGGAAATGCCGCAGGCCGCGGCATTTCCTACAGACATATCCTCCTCCCCCCTCCTCCCGATTAATGATCCGTTAATTCCCCTACGACACTCTGTTGTCATCTGAATCCTGAACGACGTCTAGTCCGTCCATGGCATTCGGCCCCCCCCTGGGGGAAGCCGCACTGCAATCTATCAGTGACGGCACACATATCGAATTAATCGATTATTAAAGGCTATTTTTTGAGCTTTTACATCAGTTTTGTACGAGTAGTATGAACTCCATACCGCACGCCCAAAACGTCAACGAACCTGGAGCACAGACCATGAAAATCCAACTGATCCTCGCCTTGACCCTCTCCGTACTGGCTGCCAACACCTTCGCCGCCGATGGCTTTGACCGTACCGGCTCGGCAGTCGCCGCCGATGGATACGACCGTACCGGCGCTGCTACCTTGGCTGCAGATGGCTACGAGCGCACCCCCCAAGGCCAGAGCGTTGCCGAAGGTGGCCGCGAACGTCTGGAAGAAAAAGGCCTGGTTGAAGATGGCTACGATCGTACCGGTTCTGCCTCCATCAGCTAAGCCGTGAATGCCCCCCCCCCACAACGCCCGGCTCACGTCGGGCTTTGTGCTTTTTGCTCGCCCCGGCACACTGGCAATACCGGCAATCGCCCTGCACTATTGCCCCTCACCTTGACGGAATCCCCCCATGCCCGACGATATCCACTTCTACGAACCTGCCCAGGGCCACGGCCTGCCCCACGACCCGTTCAACGCCATCGTCGGTCCACGGCCTATCGGCTGGATTTCCTCGCAGGACGGCCAGGGCCGCCTGAATCTGGCGCCCTACAGTTTTTTCAATGCGTTCAACTACATCCCGCCGATCATCGGGTTCGCCAGCGTCGGGCGCAAAGACAGCCTGAACAATATCGAACAGACCGGCGAGTTCGCCTGGAACCTGGCCACCCGCCCGCTGGCCGAGCAGATGAACCAGAGCTGCGCAATGGTCCCCGCCGACGTCAACGAATTTGAACTGGCGGGGCTCACCCCCGTCGCCTCAAAAATCATCCAGGTGCCGCGCGTCGCGCAAAGCCCGGTGTCCTTCGAGTGCAAGGTGACCCAGATCATTCAGTTGCAGCGTGCAGACCAGCAATTGGTGCCGAGCTGGCTGATCCTCGGCGAAGTGGTCGCCGTGCATATCGCCAAGTGGCTGCTCAAGGATGGGGTGTACGACACCGCCGCGGCAGAACCGATTCTGCGCGGCGGCGGTCCGGCGGATTACTTCCAGCTAGGGCCTGAGGCCCTGTTCAAGATGCACCGCCCGGGGGCGACCAAGGCTTGAGGTATTGACTTACCAGATGAGTTCACCGTCCTCACCGACGTCGGCCAATCGAGCCAGTTGCTGCTCGGCAGCCAGGTCGGCCTCCAGGGCGGTGTTGAACGTCTGGTCGATCAGCACCTTGTTGAAACGCGGGGCGCCCGCCCCACCGAGGGCTTTGACGGCGATGGCGGCGGTGTAACCTTCGTCACCGCGCACGGCGGCAGAAACGGCTTCGAACTGTGCAAACTCTTTACGTGCCATGTTGCGGATCCTGGCCAATGGAAAGTCGGCCATTCTAAACCTTCAGCCGGCCAACTGCTGCATGGCCAGCGCATCGCAGGACGGATGCCCGGCGCGAGCCTGGTCGGCGCCGACATCGCTGAAGGTGTGGAAGTCCAGGCTATGAACTACCAACTCCTGGACCAACTCGCCGAAAACGGCCATGGCCGGGCTGCTGAAATAGGCGGTCATGGCCGGCTGGTCAACCCAGGAGCCGGACACCAGCCACAGCTGGGGGTCGCACAACGAGTGCTGCAGGGCAAAATGCAGGTTGCCACTGGCCTGGCGCGTAGGCTCGATCAGGCAACTCAAACGCGCGCCCAACTCCATCGAGCGGCCTGCCTGGGCCCGGACCAACGCCATATGGCTGACGGGGATTTGCATGGACATGTTCATCGCTCCCTGGATGTAGACAATCGGCAGCCTGAGAGAAGCTGCGACAGGACCAGAGAATAAACGCCAGGCTCAAGACTGGTTAGTCGATTCCTGCCGGCTTGTTGCACAATCCTGCGCCGACCGCTGGCGCATCGCTGTGTCCAGCGCATCTACCCGATGAAGATGACAAGAGTGTTTCAAGCAACGATCGCAGCCCTTTGCTGCGGTTCTGCAGGCGGTATCTACCACCACCGCAGGATCAGGCAAGTTTTGCGCAGGATCGGCCTAGCCCCAAGACTTGCACAAACTTAAGCTATGCCCATCCCATCAGCCTTACCGAGGATGTTCGCCATGTCACCTGTGGATTCCAACCACACGCCACTTGACGCCAGCCTGGAGCACCAGCGCGCGGAACTGGCGGCCATCATCCGGCGTAACACCCAGGAGGACGGCAGCTACACCACTGCCATCAACGCGCTGGTGTTGTCACGCCACAGCCAGTCCCACGACTTTGCCCCGGTGCTCGCGCAGCCAGCGCTGTGCATCATGGCCCAAGGGCGCAAAGAGGTCAGGCTGGCCGACGAACTGTTCAACTACGACCCGCTCAACTACCTGGTGGTCTCGGTCTCGATGCCCCTTAGCGGACGGGTGGTGGATGTCTCGCCCCAAGTGCCGATCCTGGCCTTGCGCCTGGACATCGACCCGACGGAAATCACCGCGTTGATTGCCGATGCCGGCCCCCTTGGCGTACCTGCCCGCCCTACCGGGCGGGGCCTGTATGTCGAACAGCTGGATCAACCGATGCTCGACGCGGTGCTGCGCCTGGCGCGTTTGCTGGACACCCCCAAAGACATCGCCATGCTCGCGCCACTGATCCGCCGGGAGATTCTCTACCGTCTGCTGCGCAGCCCCCAAGGCCACCGGCTGTACGAAATCGCCATCGCCAACAGCCAGAGCCATCGCATCAGTCAGGCGATCAAATGGCTCAACGGCAACTTCGAGCAACCATTGCGCATCGATGACCTGGCCCGCGAGGTGAACCTGAGCGTCTCGACCCTGCACCACCGGTTCAAGGCAATGACCGCCATGAGTCCGTTGCAGTACCAGAAGCAACTGCGCCTGCAGGAGGCGCGGCGCCTGATGTTGGCCGAAGGCCTCGACGCCTCGGCGGCGGGATATCGCGTGGGCTATGAAAGCCCCTCGCAGTTCAGCCGCGAATACAGCCGGCTGTTTGGCGCACCGCCGCTGCGGGACCTGGCGCGGTTGCGATTGTCTGTCTGATCAGACCTGATGGCCCCATCGCGAGCAGGCTCGCTCCCACATTAGAGGAGCGAGCGGCCAGTCAGGCACCCAATACGCGGCAAGCCTCGGACGGAATGGTCACCGACACCGGGTTGCCGATGCTCAGCCCAATGCCCTGGCACGGTGTGCTCAAGGCGGTCAGCGAGACTCCGGAGCACTCCACCGTGGTTTCGATGGTCGCGCCGATATCTCGCACGAACGTCACCTTGCCCAGCAGGCGATTACCCGCGGTTGCCTGGGGATGGGACAGTTGCAGGTCTTCGGGGCGCACCAGCATCTTGAGCTTCTCGCCGACCACGATACTGCTGCAGATCGGCACCGCCAGCGCGTCGCCGCCCGGCAAGCTGACCCTGCCGTTGCCCAGCGCGGTTGCCGGGAAGATGTTGCCGGAGCCGATGAAGTCCGCCACGAACGCGTTGGCCGGGTGCCGGTAGATCTCGATCGGCGTGCCGACCTGCTGGATCCGGTGCTCGCCCAGGACCACCACGATGTCGGCCATGGTCATGGCTTCGCGCTGGTCATGGGTGACCATGATGGTGGTGATGTTCAGGCGCTGTTGCAGTTGGCGGATTTCCACCTGCATCGACTCCCGCAGCTTGGCGTCCAGGGCGGACAGCGGCTCATCGAGCAGGAGGATTTTCGGGTGCGCGGCAATTGCCCGGGCAATCGCCACCCGTTGGCGCTGGCCCCCAGAGAGCTTGGCGACCGGGCGATCGATCATCGCTTGCAGCTGGATCAGTTCCAGCAACTCCACCACCCGCGCCTGTTGTTCAGCCTTGCTCACGCCGCGCAGCTTCAGGGGGTAGGCGATGTTCTCGCCCACGGTCATGTGCGGGAACAGCGCCAGCGACTGGAACACCATGCCGAAGTTGCGCAGGTGCGCCGGGGTGTGGCCGATGTCCTCGCCGTCCAGGCGAATTTCGCCGCCACTGAGGGTTTCCAGGCCGGCGATCATCCGCAGCAAGGTAGTTTTGCCACAGCCCGAGGGGCCGAGAAAACACACCAGCTTGCCCTCGGGCAAATGCAGGTTGACGTCCCTTACCGCGCAGGCCGAGCCGTAGTGTTTCTCGACGTTTTCCAGAATCAGACCAGTCATGTGAATCACCTCAAGCAATCAGAAGGAAACGCCGCCTTCGCCCACCAGCTTCTCCAACGCCCAGATCAGGACGAAGTCGATCAGCACGATCAGCACGGCAAACGAAAAAACGGTGGGGTCCAGCGATGACACCGTGCGGCTGTACATCCAGATCGGCACGGTCATGACATCGATGGTGTAGAGGAAGTAGGTCACCGTGAACTCGTTGAACGAGACGATGAACGCCAGCAGCATCCCGGCCAGGATCCCCGACTTCATCATGGGCACCACCACATCGACAATCGCCCGGGTCGGCGAGGCGCCGAGCATCTGCGCCGCCTCTTCGACTTCACTGCCGATCGACAGCATTGCCGCCGTGCAGTTCTTCACCACGAAGGGCAAGGCCAGGATCACGTGGGCAATCACCAACCGCGAGGTGGTCATCTGGAACGGCAGGCTGTCGAATACCAGCAGCAAGGCCAAGCCCAGCACCACCATCGGGAACACCAGCGGCAACGACATCAGTTGCAGGGCCACCGCCTTGCCGCGGAACTCGCAACGGGTCAGGGCATAGGCCGCGGGCACTGCGATCAAGGTAGCGAACACCATGGTCAGGCTCGCCACCATCAAGCTGGTGGTCATGGCCTTGCCCAGGCTCAGCACATCGCTGGCATCCGGCGAGACAAAGGTGTGCCAGGCGGCCTTGTACCATTGCAGGCTGTAGCTGCTGGGCGGGAAGTCGAGGTTCGACGCGCCACTGAACGACATGACGATCATGGTCAGGATTGGCAACACCGCCAGCAGCAGGATGCAACCGGACAACACTCCCGCCAGCTTGCCGGTGTCGCCCGGCAACAGCGCCTGGCGTGGCTTGAACAAACGACTCATAACGAAGCCTCCAGCATGCGCCGGCGACGGCCGGTGATGTATTCAGAAAGAGTCATGATCGCCAGCGTGGTGACAATCAACACCACGCCGGCGGCAGACGCTGCGGGCCAGTTCATCAGCGGGGCGATCTGGTCGTGCACCATCACCGCCAGCATCGGTACGCGGCGGCCACCGAGCAGCAAGGGCACCACGAAGCTGCTGGCGTTGTAGGCAAACACCAGGGTCGCACCTGTAATGATGCCGGGCAGGCTCATGGGCAGCACCACCTGGCGAAACACCTGCAGGCGGCTGGCACCGAGGGTCGCCGCGGCTTCTTCATAGGTCCGGGCAACCCCACGCATGGCGCCGGCGATCGGCAACACGGCCAGGGGGAACGCGGTTTGCACCAGGCCCATCAACACGCCGTTCTGGTTGTACAGCAGCATGATCGGCCGCTTGATCAGCCCCAGGCCCATCAAGGCCTGGTTGAGCATTCCGCCTGGGCCGAGAATCACCAGCCAGCCATAGCTTTGCAGCAGCAGGTTGACCAGCAACGGCAACAGCACCGCCGCCAGGAACACCCGCCGTAGCAAAGGCGAAGTCAGGCGCGACATGGTGTAGGCCACCGGGATCGCCAGCACCACGGCGATCACCGCGCTGATCAGCGCCAGGCGCAGGGTCAGCAGCAAGGACTTGAGGTAATAGGGTTCCAGCAACTGGGCGTAACTGGCCAGGCTGAAGCCGCTCCATTCCGCACCTTTGGTGCCCACGCTCATGCGCAGCACCAGCAGGCTGGCGATGATCAGCACACCGAGGAACAGCATCGAGGGCGAGAGAAAAAACCAGGCACGCGCCGTCGGCGATACACCCCGGTTGCGGCGCACGACAGCTGCGCCGACCGGATGGGTCAGGGGTTGGTGTTCCATAGCAATGATCTCGTCAATGGAAGATCGGGGCATGGCGAGTACTGCGCACTCGATCGCTGGCAAGCCAGCTCCCACAGGTCGTGCATGATTCTTGTAGGAGCTGGCTTGCCAGCGATGAGGTTCGAAGAACCTCCCCGCGATTCAGATCAGGAAGAAAAGATTTCCGTGTAACGACGAATCCATTGGTCATGCACGCTCGCCAGGAAGGCGTTGTCGTGCATGATCGCCTTCTCGGCAATCTGCTCCGGCGTCAGGATGAATGGGCTCTTGCGGGCCTCGGCAGAGATGATGGCCTTGGCGTTGACCGGGCCGTTGAAGATGTCTTCGGCCATCTTGCCCTGGACCAGCGGGTCCAAAGAGTGGTCGATGAAGGCGTAGGCCAGGTCGGTGTCGCCGGGACGGTTCTTCGGCATCACCGACAGCATCAGGTCGGTATAGAAACCTTCCTTCATGCCAAAAGTGGCGCCCAGGCCGTAGGCCGGATCGCGGATCTGCTTGGGGAAAAACGCCGGGGCGTACAGCCCACCCATGTCCAGGGAACCGGTGCGGAACAGCTCGGCGATCTGGTTGGGATTTTCCCCCAGGGTCACTACCCGGTCCTTGAGCTCGGCGAGCTTCTTGAAGCCCGGCTCGATGTTGTGCTCGTCACCGCCGGCCAGTTTCGCGGCGATGATGATCAGGTCCATGGCCTCGGTCCAGTTCGGCGGCGGCAGGAAGATATTCGGCGCCAGCTCCGCATCCCACAACGCGGCGTAGCTGGTTGGCGCTTCGCTCAGGGTGCGGGTGCTGTAGACCAGGCTGTTGCACCACAGCAGGTAACCAATGCCGTGGCCGTTGGCGCCAGTGCGGTATTTCTCCGGCACGTCGAGCAGGTTGGGAATCCGGTTGAGGTCGGGCTTTTCCAGCAGGCCGGCGGCGGCCAGGCCTTCGGCACCGACTCCGGCCAGGGTGATGATGTCGTACTGCGGGCGATCACCACCGGCCTTGAGCTTGGCGACCATTTCCGAAGTGCTGCCGGTGCGGTCGGCGATGACCTTGGCGCCGGTCTTGGCCTCGAACGTCGCGGCGATGTTGCGCAGTGCCGCAAGGCCGGTGTCATCGGACCAGGTCAATAGACGCAAGGTCTTGCCTTGAAAGCGCGTATCACTGGCGTTGGCGCGGATGAACGGCATGCTCATGGCGGCGGCCGCCACCGAGGCGACCCCAACGGTCTTGATGAATTGTCTTCTGTTCAGATCATGCTCGCCCATGAAGGACTCCCTCTATTGTTGTTGATTTGAGGTGGCTGCATCCCTTGCGACCGCGCTGTTCGATCGCTGCAAACCCCTGTGCTACAAGGGCTTTGGCGATGTCGGCGGGTTCATCCTGAGGTCACGCCCTGGGCGCAACAATCGAAAAAAAATCATTGGTGCCATGTCCCGCACGCATGCCTCGTGACGAGGCATGCAGGGCCCGTTTTCGGGCAGTCAGACGGCGCGAATCACGTGTTTTATTTCCTGGAATGCCTGCAACCCCCACGGCCCCAACTCGCGACCGAGACTGCTCTGCTTGTAGCCACCCCAGGCGGCCTGCGGGAAGATCACTTGCGGTACGTTGATCCACACCAGCCCCGCCTGCAGCGCGTCGGCGACCCGCTGCGCAGCGCTCGCATCGCCGCTGACGACACTGGCCACCAGGCCGAACTGACTGTCGTTGGCCAGCGCGATGGCTTCCTGCTCACTGGCAAAACGGCGCACGCAAAGCACCGGCCCAAAGATCTCCTCGCACCACAGCGCACTGTCCAGGGGCACGTCGGTGAACACCGTCGGCTGCAAAAAATACCCGCGCGGCAGGTCCGCCGGACGCCCGCCACCACACACCAGCCGCGCACCGGCGCTCAGGCCGCGATCGATATGGCCCAGCACTCGCTGGTATTGCGCCTGGTTGACCAGCGCGCCCATCTCCACCTCGGGGTCGAACGGCTCAGCCACGCGGATCGACTCGGCACGACTCTTCAGGCGTTGCAGGAACTCATCCGCCAGTGCATCGGCCACCAGCACCCGGCTGGTGGCGGAGCACATCTGCCCGGCGTTGAAGAATCCGCCGCCACTGGCCAACTCCACCGCCAGGTCGAGGTCGGCGTCGGCCATCACCAGCAACGACGATTTACCGCCCAGTTCCAGGCTCACCCCCTTGATGGTTTCAGCCGCACGTTGCATGACCTGGACGCCCACCGCGTTGCTGCCCGTGAAGGAAATCTTCGCCACCCGCGGATCGCCCGACAACGGTGCCCCCACCGCCAGGCCTGTGCCGCAGACCAGGTTGAACACGCCGTTGGGCAAGCCGCTCTGGGCGATGATCGCCGCCAGTTCCAGCTCCGGCAGCGGAGTGACCTCGGAGGGCTTGAGCACCACGCAGCAACCGGCGGCCAGGGCCGGTGCGAGTTTCCAGGCGGTAGTGACCATGGGGAAATTCCACGGCACGATCAGCCCGACCACGCCGCAGGGTTCCCGGCGCACGCGGGCGGCAAACGCCTCGCTCGGCAGCTCCAGCGGGCGGTCCTGACTGGCGTCCAGCGCCTCTGCCAGGCCGGCGTAGTACTCGAAGGTGGCGATCACGTCATCGACGTCGATCCCGGCTTCAAACAGCGGTTTGCCGTTGTTGCTCGACTGCAGGTACATCAGCCGCTCACGGCCTGCCTGCACGCCCGAGGCAATGCGGCGCAGGATCGCCCCGCGCGCGGCGCCCGAGGTGTTCGACCATTGGGCAAAGGCCGCGGTGGCGGCACTCAGTGCGCGATCCACCGCCGTTTCGTCGCCGCCGTTGACCGTGGTCAACAGGGCTTCGGTCGCCGGGTTGATGACCCGCAGGTGTTCGCTGCCCGCCGACCATTGGCCATCGATGTACAAACCGTCCTGGGTGATCGGCAAGCTCATGCCAACACCGCCTTCTGCCACTGGTCCTGGTCGATTTCAATCAGGCTCGGGCCCTGGCGATCCACCGCGGCCCGCAGCGCCGCTCGTAGTTCATCCAGCCCATTGATGGTCTGGGCCGCACAGCCCAGGCCCTTGGCCACGGTGATGAAATCCGGGGTATAGATGTCGACGCCCACCGGTTCGATGGCGCGGTTGACCATGTATTTCTTGATCTCTTCGTAGCCCTGGTTATTCCACAGCAGGACGATCACCGGCGTGCGCGCTTCCACGGCACTGGCCAGTTCCGGCAAAGTGAACTGCAGGCCGCCGTCACCGATCAGGCACACCACCGGGGGCCGGGTGTCGCGCGCCTGGCCACCGCCGAGCCAGGCGCCGATGGCCGCCGGCAAAGCGTAACCGAGGGTGCCGTAACCGGTGGAGGAGTTGAACCAGCGACGCGGACGCTGCGGATTGAATGTCAGGTTGCCGCTGTACACCGGTTGGGTCGAATCGCCGACGAACACCGCCTCTGGCAAGACCTCCTGCACGGTTTCCAGGAACAGCGTCTGGGCCAGGGTCGGTGCGTCCCAGGTACTTGCCAGCTCAGCCCGCAGGCTGGCCGCGCGGGCCTGGCCCCAATCGCTACGGCGCTCGGCCAGGACATGTTTGGCCACGCCATCGAGCAGGGCTTGGGCGGCATATTGCGCATCCGCCACCAGCGCGACTTTCGGCGGGTAGTTACGCACGGTCTGGTCCGGGTCGATGTCGACCCGCAGCAGCGTCCCGGGAATTTCGAAGCCGCCGGCAAAGGTCACGTCGTAATCGGTTTCCGCCAGTTCGGTGCCGATCGCCAGCACCACATCGGCGTCCGCTACCAGGGCGCGGGTCGCCACCAGGGATTGGGTCGAGCCGATCAGCAAGGGGTGCTCTGCGGGCAACATGCCTTTGGCGTTGATGGTCAGGGCCACCGGCGCGTCCAGCAGCTCGGCCAGGCGGGTCACTTCGACGGCGGCATCGATCGAACCGCCACCGGCGAGAATCAGCGGACGCTGGGCGTTTGCCAGCAGTTCACTCATCTGTGCCACGGCCGACGGCGCGGCGCCAGCGCGGGTAATGTTTACCGGCTGGCTGCCTTGCAGGGCGTCGGCGTCTTCCACCAGCACATCGAGGGGAATCTCGATGTGCACCGGACGCGGACGCCCGGCCTGGAACAGGGCGAAGGCCCGGGCCAGCACGCCCGGCAGCTCGGCGGCCGACATCAGCGTATGGGAAAACGCCGCCACACCTGCCACCAGGGCACCCTGGTTCGGCAGTTCGTGCAGCTTGCCGCGACCGCCGCCCAACTGGCTGCGCGACTGCACGCTGGAGATCACCAGCATCGGGATCGAGTCGGCATAGGCCTGGCCCATGGCGGTGGTGATATTGGTCATGCCGGGACCGGTGATGATGAAGCACACCCCGGGTTTGCCGCTGGTGCGGGCATAGCCGTCGGCCATGAACCCGGCGCCCTGTTCGTGGCGCGGCGTGACGTGGTTGATGCTCGAACGGGCCAGCCCGCGATACAGCTCAACGGTGTGGACCCCGGGAATGCCGAATACCTGCTCGACCCCGTAGCCTTCGAGTAACTTGACCAATACTTCACCGCACGTCGCCATGTCTTTGCCCTTCTTGTTCGTTGAGACGCTGACCCCCGCGCGACATTGGTTGCTGCACGACGGGGCTCAGTCATGGCGTTATTGGAACGGTCTGCGGGTAGCCGCAACAATCGATAAAAAGTCATACTCGCCATGTCCTCACCTCATGCCTTGGCGTCCCATGAAACGACTTCCTCCCCTCCCCGCCCTGCACACGTTTCTGATCACGGCCCAGTGCTGCAACTTCACCCGGGCGGCCGAGCAGTTGCACATCACCCAGGGCGCGGTGAGCCGGCAGATTGCCGGGCTGGAGGAACACCTGGGGTACGCGCTGTTCCACCGCCAGGCACGCGGCTTGAGCCTGACGGCCGAAGGCCAGGAATGGTTGCCGCGTATCCAGCAGGTGTTCGGTTTGATCGACGAGGCGGTGGAACAGGTCGGCGCGCACCGCGAAACCCTGCAGCTCAAGGCCCCGACCTGCGTGATGCGCTGGCTACTGCCACGTTTGCTGCAATGGCAGAAGGAGCGTCCGGACGTGCCGGTGGAGCTGACCACCACGGTGCATCACGGGGTGGATTTTCACCGCGAACAGTTCGACGCCGCCGTGATGTACGGCGCACAACCGGACAGCGCGCTGGCGTCGCTGCGCCTGTTCGATGAACAACTGACGCCCGTCTGCTCCCAGCCGCTGCTCGATGGCCCGGTGCCGCTGCACAGCCCGGCAGACCTCGACCGGCACTTGCTGTTGCACCCCACGCGGGATCAACGGGACTGGAAAGCCTGGCTGAAAGCGGCGGACGTCAACCTCAGCACCGTGGGCAAGGGCCAGCACTTCGAGACCCTCGACCTGGCGATGTCGGTGGCCTCTCAAGGCACCGGGGTGGCGATTGGTGACTGGTCGTTGATTGGCGATGACCTGAGTGCCGGACGGCTGGTCATGCCCTTCGCGCTGAAGGTGCGTACGGGGCTGGCGTACTATCTGGTGTTCCCGCAAAAGCCGGGACCGTCGCCGCAGCTGCGCGAGTTGATGGCGTGGCTGATACTGCAGGCACAACAACGTGATGAGCGCTCGACGGTGTAGCTCCACTGCCTGCAAAACAAAGAAGGTCATGCACTTGGCATGACCTTCGGTTCATTTGATGAATCAGCTTTTCTTGATGGCATTCAAATAGCGCTGAAATGCCTCATAACGTTCGGCAGTCGCCTCCAATGCCGCCACATCCGTTATCGACTCAGGCATGTTGTCCTGGAGAAAATGTGTGTAGGCCAAAGCGACCTTGGCGACTTCTTCCCGCCAACTACGAATCACTGCCCCCAGTGCGTCCAGCTCATCCAATGCTTGGAGCTTGCGTCGCAACTCACGGACTTGCAACTCGTCAGACTTGAGGCTGGCACCCAGCATCGTCGTGCGCTCGCGCACGGCATCCCTGGCTTGCGCCAAATTGGTGAACTGACGCCCCTGGTCGACACCCTCAAGGTTTCCCTGGAGCTTGTTGAGCAGCATTTGCAGGAAGTCCTTATCCGGCTTTTTTGTCGCGACCAGCTTCATCGCACCCTGAATTTCCTCTACGCTCGGCAGCAGGCTTTTGACGATAGCCCGCCAGCCCGGCGTCTTGAACCGCTGAATGGCATCATCGATAAATTGCTTCTCCGCAGCGAGCTTCTCAAGGTCCCCCTTGTCGGTCTCAATGCGCCGTTCAATAGTCGCCACCTCAGAACTGAAGGTACTAGGCAAATTACCGACCGACTCAGCGAAACTGACCGAGTCAAGCTCCCGGACCACCCTCGCCAGATTGCAATTGGCAGAAGCCACCATCACCTGCGAAGCGCTGACCCGCTCAACCCCTTGATTGAGGAGCTTGCCTGCTTGTTGATCTTTCACTACGGAGGACAAATCAGTGAGGCTTCGAACCTCCTTGATACAGGTCAACGTTGCGACGAACCCAGTGTTGGCCAATGACGCGTGAACCATCTTGATATCGTCGAACAGTTGTTGATGTGCGTCATTCAGCTCGCCCCCGACAAACGTGAGTTTTTCTTTCAATGAGGGTAGAAAATCAAAATCCTGACCTGCCACACTCATATTCAGCCGGTCCTTGGCGACCCTCATCTCAGCAGTATCGGGCACCACATAATGACCAGCTGCCAACAATCCATAGTTATTCATAGTTATATTCATCCCTGAATAAAAAAACTTAATTATTCTTTAATAATCTGATTAAAAACAGCTGACAGCGCGTGAGCATGCCCCTTAATGGTTTTCCACGGTTCGAAAATAGCCTGAAGATTAAGCACCAGCAAAAGCAGATCCAACTCAGTCGCATTGCCTTTAAATGCGTCCAGAGACACACGCAGGCTACTCCAGACAATACCCAATACATCCTCGATACACTTGATGCCTTGCTCGGCGTCCTTCATCAATGAACGCATATCGGTAAAACGGGTCGCCAGGGTAATCAGGCTTTGCGACAACCGAGCCTTCGACAACTTACCAACCAAGTCCTCCTTACGTTTTAACAACTGATTTTTTTGCGCTCTTGTTTCTTCCGCCTGAGCACCAAATATACCACCGGTCACTAGCAGTCCAATCGGACCAAACACCAGCCCGGTAAAAGCATATCCCACTTGGCTGTCATACTCTGACTGCTTTTCGGCAATCTGCTCATCAAGCGACTTTATTTGCTCACGAAGCGCATCGACCTCGTCGTCCCTGTCAAAACGCACCTCATCGACAATTTTTTGCTTTTGCGCCAGCTGAATCAATAACTCATCCGATATCTTGCGTGAAAAATCTATTGCCAACCGATTGACGTCGGCAACCTCCAGATAGAACACCTCGATATCCTTTCTCGCCCACTTCAATGCCTTGCCGAGGTTTTCAACACGTTTTGAATCGGTACTGCCAAGCGGAATGGCAGCCAAACTTTCTTTCTCATCCTCGCTCAATGAATCAACATTGCCCTCAAAATTTTTATAAGCTTCGCTGCCCTTCAAAACCTCGACAATTGTTTCACCCGACTTGATAAACGTGCTGGCAAACAAATCCAAGTGATTGCCAACATCCTTTGTCCTACGCTCCAGCGTTGCCCATGACATTGCATGCTGATGAATCTGCTGATGAAGCCGTTGCATGCTCGCTGGGTCAAGCGCTTCGTAACCCGACTCACGATAGCCCAGGAAAGCTTCAACCTCACTGATATTTACCGGCAAGGCAAGCCCCGCACGAACATAGCGCTTAATTGACACCACATGACTCTTCTTTACGATAAACGTCTCATCATCAATATTTTCCATCCGCTTCCCAAAATACTGAACCGGCACTAATTTTGAGGCCTCCACCACATCAGTAACACCCTCCAACTTCGGAACAACTTTCTCCGCTATGATTTGCAACTGATAAGCTGCCAACTCTAACTCCCGCTCCATACATCCTCCGGCGCGCTACTAAAAATACGACTACGATTTAAATGCTTATTCATGCATTGCCTGAAGCAACGAATAACACATTGACTGTCAAGTCACCGTATCGCGCCAACACCCTTACCCACAATTCCCCAGCAGAAGCAGATAACGTAAGACGTTGAACCTGAATACTGTAAGACCTCTAAAAACGCCCCCTTAAAAATAACTTATACATAGACCAAACACTCTATAGCTACTCAACGGCTCCGCCCAACTCGACGCGATAACAGCACACACCGGCTCCGATAAGCGCGCAAAAAAAAGGCCACTCAGTGGCTAATGCCGATCAGTTAAGCCCTTTTGTAGGAGCGAGCTTGCTCGCGAAGAACTCAACGGCGCCGCGTTTATACTGAATACACGCGTTATCGTTGACGTTTTTCGCGAGCAAGCTCGCTCCTACAATTGACAGCGTCGCTTAACTGATCGGCATTACACTCAGTGGCCTTTTTTAATATTCAATCAGTAACCTACCGTAAATCTCTGCCGGGAATAAGCGTGTTTCTCTACTTCATCGAGCATTGCAATCGCATAGTCGGCGAAAGTAATCCAGCTCTTGCCTTCAGCACTCACCAGCAAGTCATCCTGGCCGATACGAAAAGTCCCGGTGCGCTGACCTTCAACGAACAGCGCGGACGGTGAGAGGAAGGTCCAGTCCAGCTCTTGCTCCTGGCGCAAAGTGTCGAGGAACACCGCGCCGGCACTGGCCTCGGCCTTGTACTCGGCCGGGAAGTCCGGGGCGTCGATGACCCGGCTGCCATCTGGCAACAACAACGAACCGGCACCGCCCACCACCAGCAGGCGCTTGACCCCGGCCGCCTGCACCGGGCCGATCACAGCGCTGGCCGGGATGGTCGCAAAATGTGCGGCGCTGATCACCAGGTCGTGACCGGCCACTGCAGCTTGTAAGGCGGCTGCATCGAGAACGTCCACGTTCTTGCTCATCACACCCGGACGCGGGCTGAGTTTCGAGGTGTCGCGGGCGATGGCGGTGACGCTGTGACCACGACGCAGGGCTTCTTCCAGCAGTTGGCTACCGGCACGGCCGGTGGCGCCAATGAGTGCGATCTTGCTCATGAACAGTGCTCCAGTGATTGCGGTTGGCTAATGACAGGGTGACGAGTTACCACTGCATCTCGCCCTTGGCGACTTTGGCGCTCAGCTCCAGGGAGCTTTCCTCACCCAGGTTCGGGTAGCGCTTGAGCATCGCAGCGATCAGCGCGGTGGAGTCCTTGGCCTTGGCGGTTTCTTGATCAAAGGCCTTGATGTACTCGGCGGTGAAATGCACGGCGGCCAGCGAGCGGCTGCTGTCACCCAGGTAGTGACCGGGAACCAGCGTCTGCGGCTGCAGTTTGACGATGCCGTCCAGGGTGCTCAACCAGTCGGCATGGGACTGCGCGGTCTGGGTGTCCGCCATCCAGACGTGGATGTTTTCTGCGACCACCACGCCGCCAACCACCGCCTTGATCGACGGGATCCACACGAAGCTGCGATCCGGCTGCTTGCCGTCCAGGCCCACGATGTCCAGGGTCTGACCTTCCAGTCTCAGGCTATGGCCCTTGAGCACGCCGGGGATGATGGTTTTAGCCGGCACGTCAGCGCCCATCTGGGGGCCCCAGAACTTCAGTTTGCCTTCAACCGTGGCCTTGATGTGATCCACCGTCGGTTGCGAGGCCAGCACTTTGGCGTTGGGGAATGCCGTCGTCAGGGTGTCCAGGCCGAAGTAGTAATCCGGGTCGCCGTGGCTGATGTAGATGGTAGTCAGCTGTTTGCCGCTGGCGCGAATCTTCTCCACCACCTGCTGGGCCTGGGACTTGCCGAACTGGGCATCCACCAGAATCGCCTCTTTTTCGCCGCTGACCAGCACCGAGCTCACCGGGAAGGTGGCAGCAGTGCCCGGGTTATACACATCCAGGGTCAATGCCGGGCTGGCGGCCGCCGCATGCGCCGCAAAACCGAGGGTGGCGGTGGCCAGTAAAAGGCGTTTGAAGGTGCTGAAACCGATCATGGTGCTGCTCCGTGTTCCGTGGGCCGGGTTTGGCGATGGGACAGAGCTTAGTTGCCTTACTCGCTACAAAAAATGCGATGCTTGAACATAGTTTGTTTCTGAAAGCGGGCAAATCATGGATCGTCTTCAAGCAATGCGCGTGTTCGTCAGCGTGGTCGACCTCGGCAGCCAGTCGGCCGCCGCCGATCATCTGGACCTCTCCCGCCCGGTGGTGTCGCGTTACCTGGCGGAACTGGAAGACTGGGTCGGCGCCCGGCTGATGCACCGCACCACTCGCAAGCTGAGCCTGACCGCCGCCGGCAACGAGATCCTGCCCCGCTGCCGGCAGATGCTCGACCTGTCGAGCGACATGCAAGCCGCCGTCAGCGAGCCGGATGACGCCCCACGCGGCCTGCTGCGCATCAGCGTCAGTACTTCGTTCGGCCAGGCGCAACTGGCCGATGCCATGGCCGTCTACGTCAAGCGCTTCCCCGGGGTCAGCATCGACCTGCAAATGCTCGACCGCACGGTGAACCTGGTGGATGAACGCATCGACCTGGCGATTCGCACCAGCAACGACCTGGACCCGAACCTGATCGCCCGGCGCCTGACTGTCTGCCGCTCGCTGATCTGCGCCTCCCCGGCGTACCTGCTCGAACACCCGGCGCCGCAGCGGGTCGAAGACCTGAGCCTGCACAATTGCCTGACTCACTCCTACTTCGGCAAGAGCCTGTGGCACTTCGAGCAGGCGGGTGAACAAGTCTCGGTGCCGGTGCAGGGCAACATCAGCGCCAACGAGGCCAGCACCCTGCTGCGCGCCGCCATGGCCGGCGCCGGGATAGCCATGCTGCCCAGCTACCAGGCCCATGTGCACATTCACCGCGGCGAACTGGTGCGCCTGCTGCCTCACGCCGAGCCACGGCAGCTGAACATGTACGCGGTGTACGCCTCACGCAAGCACATGCCGGCGGCATTGCGCAGCATGCTGGATTTCCTGGTGGTGAGGTTTGCGCAAGAGCCGGAATGGGATAAGGGGCTTTAAGCGCTATGGCGCCATCAACCGCCTGAATGTCCGCCTACAAACGCAGGCAGCATTCATGGCGTCCAGGCACAACTGACCTATGCTGATAGTAGTACCCCCGGGTATTCGTTCAGAGGTCGATGCCATGAACATTAAAACCAGACGGTATTTCGCGATCTTCATTACCTGCACCGCCACATTGGCGCTATATGGCACCGCCGCCTACCGTGTCGAACAGGCCAGGCAGCAACCCAGGGTCGCGGCCAGTTGTGGCGTTGACCAGTGCATTCCACACAGCGCGACCTTGAACGCACTCAGGTAGACCGCGCGCCCTCTTGATCGCTCTTCAAGCGATCACGAAAGGCCTTTGGCGAGATTCCGACACGGCGGCGGAACAGCCGGGTGAAATTGGTCGGGTCGGAAAAGCCCAGCAGATCGGACATCTCGTAAATCGTCATGCTGGTGTAGGTCAGCATGCGCTTGGCCTCGAGCAACTGGCGTTCGTGCATGATCTGCAATGCCGGCTGCCCCGCCAGCTCACGGCACGTGCCGTTGAGGTGGGACACGGAAATTCCCAGGCGGTGGGCCAAATCCTCGACCTTGACGTGCTGGCGATAATTCTCTTCCACCAGTTGAATGAAGCCGTTGAGGTATTCCCGGGCGCGCTGCGGGCGCTGGTGGGTGCTATGGCGCTGGATCACCTGGCGACTGACCCAGACCAGAATCACGCTGACCAAAGCATGCATGAGCATCTCGCGCGCCGGTTGATGGCCGTTGTACTCCGCCTGCAAGGCGCCGAACAGGCTATTGAGGTACTCGGCCTGAGCGCCCGCCAGGTAACTTTCAGCTTGGGCCAGGGCGTTGACCGAATGACCCAGTTGAGCTTGCAGATGAACCACCAGCGGGGCCGCCAGGGTCAGGATGAAACCCTCGACATCCTCACTGAAGCGAAAACCGTGGATCGACAGCGCCGGCAGGATCTGGATGCCAGGCTCGTCAAGCCGGGTCAGTTGGCCTTCGATTTCGAGTTCTGCCTGGCCTTTGAATACAAACAGCAACTGACATAAATCGGCATGGCGGTGGGGTTTGATTTTCCATTGGTGTTCGCGGCTGCGCTGGGAGATGGTTTCGCAATGCAGCAAGTCCGGTGTCGGCCAGTCCAGACTTTCACCATAGAGTTTGAATACCGGAATCGCAGGAAGGGCAGGCTTGTTCATAACGTCAGTCCAGGCCTCAGCGTAACGGGCGAAAATCGCCCCGATTGGCGAAATGTACAGGTTTTGGCTCAGCGTTCTTCCTTAATTGACCGACTCACCAAGGAAAAATGCAAGCGCTGGATCGATAAAAACCACCCGCCGGCCGGTCCGAGTGACGCTTTTGAGCCATAACGACCCGCAAACCACGCACAACGGTGTCGTGGAGAACGTCCATCAGCTTTCTTACGAGGCTATCGAATAGCCTGCTACCGACTTACACTGGCGGCATCCCCCGCAGGGTTTGCCCGTGACCACCATGAATCAGCCTGAATCCCCCAAGCCGGCCATTCGCAGCGTACTGATCGCCCTGATGCTGGCGATCTTCCTCGGCGCGCTGGACCAGACCATCGTTGCCGTGTCGATGCCGGCCATTTCCGCCCAGTTCAAGGACGTCAGCCTGCTGGCCTGGGTGATTTCCGGCTACATGGTGGCGATGACGGTGGCGGTGCCGATCTACGGCAAGCTCGGCGACCTCTACGGTCGGCGCAAGCTGATGCTGTTCGGCATGGGCCTGTTCACCCTGGCCTCGTTGCTGTGCGGCCTGGCACAGAGCATGGAGCAACTGGTCCTGGCGCGGATCATCCAGGGCATCGGTGCCGGCGGGATGATTTCGGTCAGCCAGGCGATCATCGGCGACATCGTGCCACCGCGCGAACGCGGCCGGTACCAGGGCTACTTCAGCAGCATGTACGCGGTGGCCAGCGTCGCCGGGCCGGTGCTCGGCGGCTACATGACCGAGTACCTGTCCTGGCGCTGGGTATTCCTGATCAACCTGCCCCTGGGCCTGGGCGCCTGGCTGGTGGCCAACCGCACGCTGGTGGGCTTGCCGGTGCCGCAACGCAAACCGCTGATCGACTACCTCGGCACGCTACTGATGATCATCGGCCTGACCGCCCTGCTGCTCGGCATCACCCAGGTTGGCCAGGGTCACGCCTGGCGCAGTGCCGAGGTGCTGGGGCTGCTGGCTGGCGCGGTACTGACCCTGGCGCTGTTCGTCTGGCACGAGCGCCGTGCCCGCGAACCGCTGCTGCCGATGCACCTGTTTGCCAACCGCAATGCACTGCTGTGCTGGTGCACGATTTTCTTCACCAGTTTCCAGGCGATCTCCCTGATCGTGCTGATGCCGCTGCGCTTTCAGAGCGTCACCGGCGCCGGTGCCGACAGCGCCGCGCTGCACCTGTTGCCGCTGGCCATGGGCTTGCCGATGGGGGCCTACTACGCCGGGCGCCGGACCTCGGTGACCGGACGCTACAAACCGATGATCCTCACGGGCGCACTGCTGACCCCGATCGCGATCCTCGGCATGGCCTACAGCCCGCCGCAAGCGATGCTCCTCAGCAGCCTGTTCATGCTGCTCAGCGGGATCGCCGCCGGCATGCAGTTTCCGACCTCGCTGGTGGGCACGCAAAATTCGGTGGAGCAACGGGACATCGGCGTCGCCACCAGCACCACCAACCTGTTCCGCTCGCTCGGCGGCGCGGTGGGCGTGGCATTGATGTCGGCCCTGTTGCTGGCGCTATTGCAGGATTCCAGCTTCGCCCACCTGGCAGGCACATCGCTGGTGAGCGAAGGCAGTTCCGGCAACGTCCTGCTCGACGGCTTGAACGCCGCCCCGGGCGACGCGCAGCACGCCCTGCGCGCCGAATTGCTGCTGACCTTCCGGCATTTGCTGATGGTCAGTGCGGCGGTGTCGCTGCTAGGGCTGGCGGCCGCCATCGCGATGCCCAACCAACTGCTGCGCGGCCGCGAACACAACGCCAAGTAGGGTCAAGGACTGTAATACCCCACCGCCACCAGCCGGTTGCCGACTTTTTTCAAGTAGGCGTGCTTGTTCTCCACCTTGCCAGTAACCGGGTTTTTCCAGCGGTATTGGTACTCGCCCTGATCCTGCGTAGCCATCAGCGCCAGGATCGGCTCGCCCACCGGTTTGCCTTCCGGGTCCTTGATCTTGCCGAAGTCGGTGTTGATCAGGCGCAAGTTGGTGCCGTGGGCCAGGTATCGTTGATTGTCGAGATTGACCACGAACACATACAGGTCGTCCTGCAGGAAACCACCCTGCAGGGAATTGATCGATTTGAGCGTGGCCTGTTCATCCTTGGCCAGGTCGGCCGCCGCTTTATCGAGCAGGGCCTTGGCCTGCTCGGCGGACGCCCGTGGCAGGTAGTAACCGACCGCAAGAATCCGCTGGCCGATGCGCTGGTAGTACACACGCTTGCGCTCGACCTTGCCGTCAGCCCAGTTCTGCCAGCGATACTCGGCGGTCTGGATGCCGTTGCCCTCAGGCACCAGCAAGGCGTTCTTGAAGGCTTTCTGCAGATCAGGGCCGAGCACTTCGGACACATCGCGCCCGATCAATGCCGAGGACGGCCCGCCACTGGCGAGCATCGTGCCCTTGGTGTCGAGCACAAAGACGTATTTGTCCTTGTCGACAAACTCACCCTGGCGACTGAAGGCGGCAAACGCCTTGTCCCCGTGGTCGTGGTAATAGGCCAGGGCCTTTTCCAGCAAGGCCAGCGCGGCCTTGTCCTCATCGGCGACCTTGGCTGCCGCCTGCACCTGCCCCAGGCACAACAGCAGTAACCCGCCGAGCAGCACGGCTTTTTGCAGAAACCTCATTGCGCGTCCCTCGTTCTTGTTGATGTTTCAAGAGCGTAGACGGCTTGAGGCTATGTACGAATATTCAGCAAAACCCAGCCGACCCGATCAAGGGCGAGTGCTGATCTGCTGCTGCAAATTGCGGATCTGGGTCTGCAAGGTGGTGATGTTGCGTGTGACCTGGCCACGGAAAGCATCGAACTCGGCCACTGTAGCGCCGCCTTGCGGGGCCGCCGGGCGATTGTCCTGCTCGCTCTTGATCACCAGCAACTCCTGCTCCAGACGGTCGATGGCCGCGCTCGGATTACCCTGTTTCTTCAACGCGGCGATCTCGGCACTGAGGCTTTTAAGCTCAGCCTCGACCTTGCTGGTATCGGCCGGCGTGCTCTTGAGGGTGGTCACCTCGGTACCCAGGGTCTTGAGTTCGCTTTGCAACTGGCTATTGAGGGTACGCTGCTCGGCGCTTTGCGCCGCGATCTGTGCCAGGCGTTTGTCCAGGTCAGTCGCCTGCCCCACCACGCCCTGCTGTTGCTGGCCCTGCTCCAGCAACTGGCTCTCCAGCTGTTTGATTTGCAACTTGAGCGCTTCACTGTCGCTGCTGACGTTGGTCTGGCTGGCGACGACCTTGCCGGAAATGTCCTGCAAGCGCCCGGCCGCTTCCTCACTGATGCGCGCGAAGCTTTCCTGGGTGGCCACCAACTGCTGCTCCATCAGGGAGATCTGCTGGAAGCTCCACCAGGCCAGGCCAATGAACGCAAAGAACAGCGCGCCCACCAACGCCCACAACGGGCCGGTGCTTGGCCCCTTGACCTGGACCGCAGGGACGCTGCGCGCCTGCACGCGGGTGGGGCCGGCGGTGTGGAAGTCATCGTGATCGAAGCTGTCGGCACGCAGGCTCGGCACATTATCGAAGTCGTCGTTGGCATCGTTACGCATGGACATGAGTCAACCTTTTGGAACCACAGAGATGGCTAAATGCGCCGAGTATAAACCTTGAACTCGGCGCATTGATCGACCCCGAACCCGTCACTCGGTTCAGTGCCGGGGGTGTCCGCCGATGTCCTGGGCCTTCCACCAGCCACAGAATTCATCCAGCGCCGCCCACAGGCTGACTTTCGGGTCGTAGTCCAGATAATGCCGGGCGCGGCTGATGTCCAGGGTGAAATTTTTGTTCATCACCTGCATTCCCAGGCGCGACAGGGTCGGCTCGGGGCGCCCCGGCCAGAGTTTGCAAAAGCCCTCGTTCAGCGCCGCAACGCTGTAGGCCAGGCCGTAGGAACGGTACCGCGTGACCTGCGGGACTTCCATCTGGCGCATCACATAGTTGACCACGTCCCACACCGGCACGGGGGCACCATTGCTGATGTTATACACCTTGCCCAGCGCCGAACCGCTGGCCAGCAGACAGCTGAGCATGGCCTCATTGAGGTTCTGCACGCTGGTGAAGTCGACCTTGTTCAAGCCATTGCCGACAATCGCCAGGCGCCCCTTGCGCTGCATTTTCAGCAGTCGCGGGAAGATGCTCATGTCACCGGCGCCGGTGACAAAGCGCGGGCGCAGGGCCAGCACTTCGAGCCCGAACTCCTGGGCGCCGAAGACCTTCTGCTCGGCCAGGTACTTGGTTGCCGCGTAGGGATGCTTGAACCGCTTGGGCACTTGCTCTTCGGTCAGACCCAGGTGGTCGCGGCCATCGAAGTAGACCGACGGCGAGGACAGGTGCACCAGGCGCCGGACGTTTTGCTTGAGGCAGGCCTCGACCACGTTTTCGGTGACCAGCACGTTGCCCTGATGGAAATCCTGATAGCGCCCCCACACCCCTACCGCACCGGCGCAATGCACCACGGCATCGACGTCCACGCACAGGTCGCGCACCAGTTGCCCATCGGTCAGGTCGCCCTGGACGAACTGGGCACCGCGGCGCACCAGATGCTCGACGCTCTCGGCCCGGCGACCGTTGACCCGCACGTCCAGGCCCTGCTCCAGGGCGAACCGCGCAAAGCGCCCGCCAATGAAGCCGCTTGCGCCGGTGACCAGAATTTTCATGTATTGCTCCTACAGATGCAGTTCCAAGCTTCAAGCCACAAGCTGCAAGTTAAAAACGGTACGCAAGCTCTTCACTTATCGCTTGCTGCTTGACGCTTACCGCTGCTCCAACGGCACCAACCATTGGCTGGATAAACGCACCAGATGCTCGGTGAGTAAGCCGAGCAGTTGGCCACCATTGCGCCAATGATGCCAGTACAGCGGCACATCGATCGGTTTATCTGCCAACAACTCCACCAGCACACCGCGCTCAAGTTGTTCGCGCACCTGCAATTCCGGCACCAGGCCCCACCCCAGGCCCGCTTCGGTCAGGCGAATGAAACCTTCGGAAGACGGGCACAAATGATGCTCAAAACCGCCCTCGACGCCCAGGGACGCCAGGTAGCGATGCTGCAGGAAATCGTCAGGACCAAACACCAGTGCCGGGGTGCGAGCCAGTTGTTCGGCTTGCACCCCATGCGGGAAATGCCGGCTTATAAAGGCCGGACTGGCCAGGGCCCGATAACGCATGGCGCCCAGCAAGACACTACGCGCACCGCCCACCGGGCGCTCACTGGCACACAGGCAGGCCGCCACTTCTCCGGCACGCATGCGCTTGAGGCCGACGGTCTGGTCCTCTACTACCAGATCCAACAGCAAATGCTGTTCTGCACAAAAATCCCCCACCGCCCCCGCCCACCAAGTCGCCAGGCTGTCGGCATTGAGGGCGATGCGCAGGCGCTCGGGCAGGCCGGCTTCATCCAGCGCCGGCACCAGACTTTGCAGGTCGCGCTCAAGCAGGCGCACCTGCTGGACATGGTTGAGCAGACGCCGGCCGATCTCGGTCGGTGCCGGTGGCGTGGCCCGCACCAACACTGGCTGGCCGACCCGCGCTTCGAGCAGCTTGATCCGCTGGGAAATCGCCGACTGCGAGAGTCCCAGCACCTGCGCCGCGCGCTCGAAGCCGGCTTGCTCGACCACGGCAGCCAGAGCGGATAACAATTTATAGTCGAACATCAGTTTTCCTAATGAGCGATCAGCAATATTGGTTTTTCTTATACAGCTTGGAACAGGAGAATAGCCAGCATCCACTCTTGCCCAAGGATCAGCGACATGGCTGGCGAAACCTCACTCAACACCTTGCTGCGCAGCATGAGCCCGCACCTGAACGACGGCGAATACGTGTTCTGCACGATTGCCGACGGGCAACTGCCAGTTGGCTGCGAAATCATCGGCAGCTTTCGTGAACAGGAAGGCCTGACGGTGATCCTCGAACGCTCCAGCGCCCTGAAATGTGGGCTGGCCTTCGACTACGTGGCGGCCTGGATCACCCTCAACGTGCACTCGGCCCTGGAAGCTGTCGGCCTCACCGCCGCCTTCACCACAGCCCTGGGCCAGGCCGGTATCAGTTGCAACGTGATTGCCGGCTACTACCACGACCATCTGTTTGTCGGCCAGGGCGATGCAGAACGCGCCATGATCGTACTGACGCAACTGGCGGCGAACGCGGAGTAAGGCTCATGTGGCAAAGCTATGTAAACGGCCTGTTGGTGGCGTTCGGCCTGATCATGGCGATCGGCACGCAAAACGCCTTTGTCCTGGCGCAAAGCCTGCGCCGTGAACATCATCTGCCGGTGGCCGCACTGTGTGTGGTCTGCGACGCGCTGCTGGTGGCGGCCGGGGTGTTTGGCCTGGCCACCGTGCTCGCGCAGAACCCGACCCTGCTGGCCATCGCGCGCTGGGGCGGCGCGGCGTTCCTGCTCTGGTACGGCAGCCTGGCGTTGCGCCGGGCCTGTTCGAAACAGAGCCTGCAACAAGGTGAGGACCAGACTGTGCGCTCGTTGCGCGCAGTGCTGCTCAGCGCACTGGCGGTGACCCTACTCAACCCCCACGTCTACCTCGATACGGTGTTGCTGATCGGCTCGCTCGGCGCCCAACAGACCGAGCCCGGGGCCTATGTGGTCGGCGCGGCCAGTGCTTCTTTGCTGTGGTTCTTCACCCTGGCCCTCGGCGCGGCCTGGCTCGCTCCCTGGCTGGCTCGCCCCAGCACCTGGCGGATTCTCGACTTGCTGGTGGCGGTGATGATGTTCGCGGTGGCCTTTCAATTAATTGTCGCCAGTTGAATATCGCAAAAGGCTCTGGAACCTCTATCCCACACAGTTGTTGCGTGGTTATGCCGCACCCCCGGTGCTATGATCCGACACCTGCGCCGCAAAGAGTACAAACTCCCCGGCGCTAGTCTGGCCGCCCGTGATCGGCCTTGCGCTCACCGCAACTGACCTGATTAGGAGAATCACCATGGCTTTCGAATTGCCGCCACTGCCTTACGCACACGATGCACTGCAGCCGCACATTTCCAAGGAAACGCTGGAGTTTCACCACGACAAGCACCACAACACCTACGTCGTGAACCTGAACAACCTGGTGCCAGGCACCGAGTTCGAAGGCAAGACTCTGGAAGAAATCGTCAAGTCTTCTTCGGGTGGCATCTTCAACAACGCCGCTCAAGTGTGGAACCACACTTTCTACTGGAACTGCCTGGCGCCAAACGCCGGCGGTCAACCAACCGGCGCGCTGGCTGAAGCCATCAACGCTGCTTTCGGTTCGTTCGACAAGTTCAAGGAAGAGTTCAGCAAAACCTCCATCGGTACCTTCGGTTCCGGCTGGGGCTGGCTGGTGAAAAAGGCTGACGGTTCCCTGGCCCTGGCCAGCACCATCGGCGCCGGCAACCCGCTGACTAACGGCGACACCCCGCTGTTGACCTGCGACGTCTGGGAACACGCCTACTACATCGACTACCGCAACGTGCGTCCAAAGTATGTGGAAGCGTTCTGGAACCTGGTCAACTGGAAGTTCGTGGCTGAGCAGTTCGAAGGCAAAACCTTCACCGCTTGAGTCCGCTTGCTGTGCTGTGAAAAAACCCGGCATTGCCGGGTTTTTTTATGCCTGTGGCTGGCACCTGTCCCCACGCAAAACACTCCTGCCCTTGCTCCAGCGCCGCAGGCGGCTACCATCTAGCAAATACAAATATTCTCCCCTGCCCCTCAAGTTGCAGGAGGTGCGTACCGACACAATACAAATGGGCTTCAATAACCGCTTACCCAAGGTTATGCGGCCAGGCCGGCGGACAACATCCACCTGGCTCGATTGTCCCTTTGACTGCCATCACGGGATTGCCAATACTCATGGCATCTTGACGTTACCCGCACGGAACAAGGAATTACCCTTTGAAGCTGGAACTCAAAAACAGCTTGTCGGTGAAGTTGCTCCGGGTTGTGCTGTTGTCGGCATTGATCGTGGGTGTGGTCTTGAGCTGCGCACAGATCGTCTTTGATGCCTACAAGACGCGCCAGGCAGTGGCCAACGACGCCGAACGCATCCTCGACATGTTTCGCGACCCATCGACCCAGGCCGTCTACAGTCTGGATCGGGAAATGGGCATGCAGGTGATCGAAGGGCTGTTCCAGGATGACGCCGTGCGCATGGCCTCCATCGGCCATCCCAATGAAACCATGCTGGCGGAAAAAAGCCGTGAACTGCAGCATTCCGATAGTCGCTGGCTGACCGACCTGATCCTGGGCAAGGAGCGCACCTTCACCACCCAGTTGGTGGGTCGCGGTCCCTACAGTGAGTACTACGGCGACCTGAGCATTACCCTCGACAC
The DNA here is from genome assembly GCF_044743405.1 of Pseudomonas sp. NPDC087626. Classification (NCBI taxonomy): domain Bacteria; kingdom Pseudomonadati; phylum Pseudomonadota; class Gammaproteobacteria; order Pseudomonadales; family Pseudomonadaceae; genus Pseudomonas; species Pseudomonas sp. NPDC087626. Next base: position 173,089 of record NZ_JBIUWJ010000003.1, on the reverse strand, counting down.
CGCCACCTATGGCCAGGGGTTTATTGTCAGCTCGGTGATCATCTTCATTTCCGGCGTATTGCGGGCATTGGCCATGGGGCTGGTGCTGTACCTGGTCTATCACTGGCTGCTGACCAAGCCGCTGTCGCGGATCATCGAGCACCTGACCACCATCAACCCCGACCGCCCCAGCGAACACAAGATCCCCCAGCTCAAAGGCCACGAGAAAAACGAACTGGGGCTGTGGATCAATACCGCCAATCAGTTGCTCGAATCCATCGAACGCAATACCCATCTGCGCCATGAAGCGGAAAACAGCCTGCTGCGCATGGCCCAGTACGATTTTCTCACCGGCCTGCCCAACCGCCAGCAGCTGCAGCAGCAACTGGACAAGATCCTGGTGGATGCCGGGCGCTTGCAACGCCGGGTCGCGGTGATCTGCGTTGGCCTGGACGATTTCAAGGGGATCAACGAGCAATTCAGCTACCAGACCGGTGACCAACTGTTGCTGGCCCTGGCCGACCGCCTGCGCGCCCACAGCGGTCGCCTCGGCGCGCTGGCACGCCTGGGTGGCGACCAGTTCGCCCTGGTGCAGGCTGATATCGAGCAACCCTATGAAGCCGCCGAACTGGCGCAAAGCATTCTTGATGACCTGGAAGAGCCGTTTGCCCTTGATCATCAGGAGATCCGCCTGCGCGCCACCATCGGCATCACCCTGTTCCCGGAGGACGGCGACAGCACCGAAAAGCTGTTGCAGAAAGCCGAGCAGACCATGACCCTGGCCAAGACCCGCTCGCGCAACCGCTACCAGTTCTACATTGCCAGCGTCGACAGCGAAATGCGCCGGCGCCGCGAACTGGAAAAGGACCTGCGCGAGGCCCTGCGTCGCGAACAGCTGTTCCTGGTCTATCAACCGCAGATCAGCTATCGCGATCACCGGGTGGTAGGGGTCGAGGCGCTGATTCGCTGGCAGCATCCGGAGCACGGACTGGTACCGCCAGACCTGTTCATCCCGCTGGCAGAACAGAACGGCAGCATCATCGCCATCGGCGAGTGGGTCCTGGATCAGGCCTGTCGCCAGTTGCGCGACTGGCACGACCAGGGCTTCAGCGACCTGCGCATGGCGGTCAACCTCTCCACCGTGCAACTGCACCACGCCGAGCTGCCACGGGTGGTCAACAACCTGCTGCAGATGTACCGCCTGCCGCCGCGCAGCCTGGAGCTGGAAGTGACCGAGACCGGCCTGATGGAAGACATCAGCACCGCCGCCCAGCACCTGCTCAGCCTGCGCCGCTCCGGCGCCTTGATCGCCATCGACGACTTCGGCACCGGCTACTCCTCCCTCAGCTACCTGAAAAGCCTGCCGCTGGACAAGATCAAGATCGACAAGAGCTTCGTCCAGGACCTGCTGGACGACGATGACGATGCCACCATCGTGCGCGCGATCATCCAGTTGGGCAAAAGCCTGGGCATGCAGGTGATTGCCGAGGGAGTGGAGACCGCTGAGCAAGAGGCCTACATCATCTCTGAGGGCTGCCACGAAGGTCAGGGTTACTTCTACAGCAAGCCGCTGCCGGCCCGGGAATTGAGTGCGTACCTGAAACAGGCGCAACGCAGCAACGTCTTGAGCCCGCTGTAGCAGCGTGTAGCAGCGGTCGAGCCCGCGAGGCCGCTGCTACACAAGTGCGTGGCGCGCTTGATCCCGCGTCGATGAATAAGAAATATTTCCAGGTACAACCCTTTACACATAATGCGAAAGATTTGCATTATGTCGCAGTTTTGCGCGTCCACCGCGCTTGTCCCTCATCTACCGAAGCAGGATGTTCGCCATGATTCGTATGCCTCTGGCTACCGCCAGTTTGCTGGCCATCGCTATTTCCCTCGCCGGTTGCGGCGAAGGTAAAGACAAGGCTGCTGCTCCTCAAGCGCCTACTCCAGCCGCCAGCACCGCAGCACCTGCTGCTCCGGCTGCCACAGGCAAAGTCGACGAAGCCGCTGCCAAGGCCGTAGTCGCGCATTACGCCGATATCGTCTTCGCCGTCTACAGCGATGCCGAATCCACCGCGAAAACCCTGCAAACCGCGATCGACGCCTTCCTCGCCAAGCCGAACGACGAAACACTGAAAGCCGCCAAGGCTGCCTGGGTTGCCGCTCGTGTGCCTTACCTGCAGAGCGAAGTGTTCCGCTTCGGCAACACCATCATCGACGACTGGGAAGGTCAGGTTAACGCCTGGCCCCTGGACGAAGGCCTGATCGACTACGTCGACAAGAGCTACGAGCACGCCCTGGGTAACCCGGGTGCCAGCGCCAACATCATCGCCAACACCGAAGTCCAGGTGGGTGAAGACAAAGTTGACGTGAAAGACATCACCGCGGAAAAACTCGCCAGCCTGAACGAGCTCGGCGGTTCCGAGGCGAACGTCGCCACCGGCTACCACGCCATCGAATTCCTGCTCTGGGGCCAGGACCTGAACGGCACCGGCCCAGGCGCTGGCAACCGTCCAGCCTCGGACTACCTGGAAGGCACCGGCGCTACCGGCGGCCACAACGATCGCCGTCGCGCCTACCTCAAGGCCGTGACCCAACTGCTGGTCAGCGACCTGGAAGAAATGGTCGGTAACTGGAAGCCGAACGTGGCCGACAACTACCGCGCCACCCTGGAAGCCGAGCCAGGCGAGACCGGCCTGCGCAAAATGCTGTTCGGCATGGGCAGCCTCTCGCTGGGCGAACTGGCCGGCGAGCGGATGAAAGTGTCCCTGGAAGCCAACTCGCCTGAAGACGAGCAGGACTGCTTCAGCGACAACACCCACAACTCGCACTTCTACGACGCCAAGGGCGTGCGTAACGTGTACCTGGGCGAATACACCCGTACCGACGGCACCAAGATGACCGGCGCCAGCCTGTCGTCGCTGGTGACCAAGGCCGACCCGGCTGCCGATACCGCCCTCAAGGCGGACCTGGCTGCGACCGAAGCCAAGCTGCAGGTCATGGTCGATCATGCCAACAAGGGTGAGCACTACGACCAGTTGATCGCCGCTGGCAACACCGCAGGCAACCAGATCGTGCGCGACGCCATCGCCGCCCTGGTCAAGCAGACCGGCTCGATCGAGCAGGCTGCTGGCAAGCTGGGTATCAGCGACCTGAACCCGGATAACGCTGATCACGAGTTCTGATCAACCCAGGCCAAGTCCCGTCATGAAAATGCCCCGCCTCGCGCGGGGCCAATGAGCCGGTCAGCCTGATCAAGAAGCCCTGCAGGCTCACGCTTGCAGGGCTTTTCTCGTTTTAAGGTGCACGACCATGATCGACGTAGAGCCCGATCAGATCCGGAAAATAAAGATATTCGCCTGGGCACCCACCGCCGGCAGATGAATGCCGCCGATCAACTGTACCAAGTGGTTGCTGGCTTGCGCCTGGCTGACCAGGGTTCGAGTCGCTGGCTCCATCAGGTCAACTCTCAGTGTCACATCATGGGGGCCCTCAACCACCTCGCCCAACGCTCTACGCAACGTCATCCAAAACAACTGATCGCTGCCCGCACGCCTGAACAGCAGTTCGGACGGCTGGTTGAACCCCGCGACCATTTCGTAACGGCTGCCCACCAGCCGCTCGACCATCAGCGTCTTCAGCGCTCTTTCGGTCCCCGAGACCACCGCCTCATGCATCAGCACTGGGACGCCATCCGTACTGAAATTCAGGCGGTGGTACAAGTCGGGAAAGGTTTCGAGTCGCCATGCACCTGCGGTCTTGCGGGTGATCGGGAGCAAGGACAGCGGCTCGCCCAACATAGGCAGCGCCTGGGCTGATAAAGAGCGCCAGCCCTGCAGTGTGCGCTGGAGGGCGGCAATCCCCCAGGCCGTCAGGCCTGTAGGATTGCCCAGGTTGAACAGCATGTTGGCAACCTGCGTCTGAGAGATTGACGTGAATGTCGGGAACGCGTCCGCCACATAAGCGACCAGTGATTTGATGAAAGGCAACTCAATTGAATGCATCCATCGAGACAGTGATTGCTCGAACGTCGCCAATCTTGGCTGCCTGTAGAGATCAGTACTGAGCATCCGCTCGAACGCCACAAAGCTGTTGGTGGGCATCTGTGGATCATGCATCAGCACGACACCGGTATTGATCGCGGCGCCTGAAGGTAGAACAGGGAAATAGCGCTCATCAATCTTGACGTAGTCACGCCCGATCCATTGCGGATCGCCACCGATACGCCGATAGATGCCCATCTGCGGGTCTTGTAACTGAACATGAGCCGGATCCAGGGTTTGCCCCCAATCGACAAACTGCTCGCTGGCAGGCCTGGCTGGGCGTGACGGCACGACCACCGGTTGGTTTGGCCCAGGAATCGGTTCTACCGGACGTGGACGACTTGGGCCTGGGACTGGCTCGACGGCGATGGGTCGAGCAGCCGGATCAACAATACCACCGCCACTCCATGCATTCGCCCAATCCAGACCTCTGAGGCGCATCTGGAATCGCGCGGGGCTCACGATCAGGTAGGTGTCGAAAATGCCTAACGCCCCCCCTGTGCGTAAGTAATGAACCAGGCTCAATCTGAACTCGATTTCGCGCCCAGGAGGAAACGCGAAGGACTCAAACACACGCCGGGCCTGGAACTCGTCAAGAAATGGATAAAGGTCCCTGAGTGCGCGCTCCGGTGAAAAACCTCCCAAGGCGGGCGCATCCGGGTGCGTGCCGATTTCCCACTGTCCAGCCCGATCCCGGCGGATCGGAGAATAGTGGTACTGAACCGGCTTGCGGGCATCCCTGACACGCCATGCTTGCTCAAATCCCTCATCCAGGATCGAGTACCAATGTTGGCCGTCATTGAGGAAGTACTGCTTGACTCCATCGACTGGCGAGAGCTTGTAATAAATGCCTTTTCCCTCCCATCCGGGGAGCGGGCTGAGGGCCTGCGGTTTTTTACCCAGGGCCATTTGCGGATTCAATCTTCGCGCCCCTGAAGCCAGCCTTGGGACCGCTTTGGGTGTGGCACCTGCAAGCCCCTTCCCGACTGCGCCATCCACCAGAGCGCCGGCGAACTCTCCCAATGCCCGGACAACGTGATGGGCGACACCTTCCCGATCTGCGATTTTCGCCGCATCAACGGCGTTAAAAAGCGAAAACAGACTCCTGGCCAGGCCGATAGGCAGTGTTACGCGGATCGGCAAAACCATGGTCACCACATCAAGCGCGATACCAGCAACCGTCAGACCGGTCTCGATATCAGTTTGCCCGGTGGTGGTGGTCTGGGCTGCCGCGTCATTGATCGCGAAACTGACTTCAATTTCATACCCCACCTCGAAGAAGTTATCCGCGATCCGCGCAAGGCTGACCGTGGAGACATCCCCCCGCCCTTGCACTGAAGCCCGGACCTGGGGCTGGAACGCCAACTCCACTCGCCCGACCAGGTATTCGCGCCACTGGCTGTTATGAATGAAGTCTCTCATCAGGTGCTCCCGGGGGTACTCCCGAAACACCCGCCCGTCTGGTGCCTGGGGCGTATACACGACAATGGTGCCGCTGCCGGCGGTCGACGTGCAAAACAGCAACACGCCGCGAACCAACTGACCACGCAGCTTCAAGTGCTGCACGATAATCCGGTGGTCTTCGACCGGAGCACGCTGATCGTTGTCGACAGGGTGATCCAGCACCACGGTCACCCAATTGAATCCACGCGCCAGTCGATCCGGTAAAAAATCACCGTTGATCTTGGCTTCGATGGCATCCAGGCGCAGTTGCTGGGCCATGAGTCGGGCAAAAGTCTGTTTGTGCAGTGCAGCCTGCGTGGAAGTGATCAGGTTGGCTTGCAAAAAATCTTGATAGGATTGGCCGACATTCAGGTTGCGCACCAAGTCTTTGACTTGTTCGACCGTCAAACCGTCATAGGTGGGCAATCCCGCGGCGGGATTGATATTCGGTGACGGCGTAATGCGGCTGGGCGTCGCACCGCTCGAGGCTTTCACGTTCAGCGTAGAGTAATTGCTGAAATTGAAGTCCAGGCCCCCGACATTCTCCAGGGCCAGCTCTGTCAGGGTCCGCGAACGGTATCTGCGTTGCGCCCCCCCAGGCTCGCGGATGGTGGACGCAGGTGCACCCGGCGCATACGTCACTGGCGGCACATCGGGCTCCCGAGTGGTGACGAGGATGTCATCCGGGTTCACCGTCAATCCGTGTTCAGACTCAAGCGCCACGCGCAGTTGTCGATTGCTGTACGCCAACAGCGAGCGCCGGTCGCTGAACTGACTGAAGGAAGGCAGTCCTTCGCTGTCCGACAAATTGGCCAGCGTCTGGCCATAGAGGGTGAACGCCGATGCCCAGGCCTCTTTGTCGACGACCGAGGCTCCCGCGAGAAAAGCCCGCAGTCGTGCCTGCGTACGCTTTTTGTTCCTGGCCTGCAGTACCGCATCGATCGTGAACGCGCGCCGCAAATCGGTCACTCGGTCCAGCGCACGAGGCAAGTTGGCCATCTCGGCGTGGATACCCATCGCCTGGTAGCGGGCGATGGTCGAGGCAACATTTTGCTGGATCAACCGGCACTGCGACTCGATGCCGAATGTGAAAGGCGAGTCCAGTCGCTCCAGATAAAGCATCTGGTCGCCAACCGGCGCAACACGATGCAGGGCCAGTACGCGCTCGTGATCGTTGTCGGCAATCATCTCCAGCAAGCTGGCGAACTCGACGCCGTGCCCCAGGCGACGGTGCAACTCACGATCAAGGCTGGCCAGCGAGTCGAACTCTTCAAAGCCCTGCATTTGGGAGAACAACAGCACCCACCCGACGTTTGCAGTCGGTTCGATGGGTCGAACCGCAGGCGCGCGGGCATCGATCTCCCAACCGGTCTGCGAGTCCTGCGGGTTACGCGAAGTGAGGATAAAGGCGCCCTGCATCTGGATCGCAGGTGCCTCGCCCTGTTTGAGTGCCAAACCATAGACACACGGACGATAGCCCGGCAGCGCCTGGCGGGCCGCGGCATCCGGATAACGCAGCAGTTTGTCGAACAGCGTTTGCGCGTTGGGGCTGAGGAGCTCATCGCACCTGAGCAGCTCAAACTCGGTTTTCAGATGCGTGAGCCTGACCTCCTCCAGCCACTGTTTGTGGGTTCGGTTGTCTGTGGGGCTCAAAGGCGTGTCCCAGTAGCGCTGCAGATACAAGGGGTATTGCACCAGCAACCCGTCGGCCAATCGATCGAGAAACCCATCGAATGCCTGGGCCTTGAGCGCCGAAAAGCGTTCAGTGGCGCCACCGGCCTTGGGCACATGGTAGAAGTCGGTCTGCCGACTGGCATAACTCGCCGCCTCACCACTGACGATGCGCTGCACGGCAGCATCCATCAGACTGGGCATCAGTGACAGCGGCTGCGCGTCATCAGTAGCCGAGGATGTCGTGGGCGTTTTTTCTCGGGACTGGACATAGCTGTGCCGAAGATCCAGAGGGGACGCCAGTTCGGCAAAGTCCTGATCGAAGTGGTGCTGCACGAACCCATGGAAAACCGGCTGTGTCTGAAAGCGCTCAGTGACCTGGACGTCCAGATCCGATAGTTGCTGGCGCAAACTGGACTGCCCAGCGCTGTCTCGGGAGTTCAACTGCTCGTTGAGGAGGGAAGGCGGTACGTATTCATTCAGCATGGGGAAACTCTACGGTGACGGAGTGTTCTGCATCCTGCCCCTTCGATAAATCCCTTGGGGGGTGCATATGTACGGCGTTGTCCGACGAGGTCGGGCACTCCCCCAAGCAACCAAACGATAATTCCTCTTATTCAAATTCCCCTGCCCTGTTAGACTTTGCGCCCTGTTTTGCTCGCCTTTCTGGATAACCGATGCCCTCGCTGCCTCTTCGCTTGTCTGCACTGCTACTGGCCCTGGGCCTGAGTGCCTGCGATGACGCCCCGCGGTTTACCGAGGCAGAACCCGGTGAAGCCCGCTCCGGGGGCGCAGCAACCGTGCGCAAGAGCGACCAGAACGCGTTTTCCCTGCCATCGGCCAATCTCTCGCCGACAAGGCGGCTGGATTTCAGTGTCGGCAACAGCTTTTTCCGCAGCCCGTGGGTCACCGCCCCCTCGACGACCACCGCCCGTGACGGCCTGGGCCCGCTGTTCAATACCAACGGCTGCCAGAATTGCCACATCAAGGACGGTCGTGGCCACCCTCCGGCGCCGGATGCCGAGAACTCGGTCTCGATGCTGGTGCGCCTGTCGATTCCCGATGCGCCGGCCTACGCCAAGCTGATCGAGCAGGTCGGAGTAGTCCCCGAGCCGGTCTACGGTGGGCAGTTCCAGGACATGGCGGTCCCCGGTGTCACACCGGAAGGCAAGGTCCGGGTCGAATACACCCCGGTGGTGGTGCAATTCAAGGACGGCAGCACCGTCGAACTGCGCAAGCCCAGCCTGCAGATCAGCCAACTGGGCTATGGCCCGATGCACCCGGACACACGGTTTTCCGCGCGGGTGGCCCCGCCGATGATCGGCCTCGGTCTGCTGGAAGCCATCCCCGATGCGGCGATCCTGGCCAATGCCGATCCGCAGGACAACAACCGTGACGGCATCAAGGGCCGGCCGAACCTGGTCTGGGACGACGCGCAGCAAAAAACCGTGCTGGGGCGTTTTGGCTGGAAAGCCGGGCAACCGAATCTCAATCAACAAAATATTCACGCGTTTTCTGGTGATATGGGCCTGACCACCAGCCTCAGGCCTTTCGATGACTGCACCGCAACCCAGACCGACTGCTTGCACGCGCCCAACGGCAATGGCCCCGATGGCGAGCCGGAAGTCAGCGACAACATCCTGCGCCTGGTGCTGTTCTACAGCCGCAACCTCGGCGTACCGGCCCGCCGCGACGTCAACGATGCCCAGGTGCTGGCCGGCAAGAACCTGTTTTTCCAGGCCGGCTGCCAGTCGTGCCACACACCCAAATTCACCACCGCCGCCACTGCCGCCGAACCCGAGTTGGCCAATCAAGTGATTCGCCCCTACAGCGATCTGCTGCTGCATGACATGGGTGAAGGCCTGGCGGATAACCGTACCGAGTTCCAGGCCTCCGGTCGCGACTGGCGCACCCCGCCACTGTGGGGCGTTGGCCTGACGCAGACGGTCAGCGGCCACACCCAGTTCCTGCATGACGGCCGCGCCCGCAACCTGCTCGAAGCCGTGCTCTGGCACGGTGGGGAAGCTTCAGCGGCGCAGCAACAGGTTTTAGCTTTCAGTGCCGAGCAGCGCGCGTCGCTGCTGGCCTTTTTGAATTCGCTTTGAACGCCTATCCCATTTGCTTTGCCCCATACACATAGGGAGCCCGACATGTTTCGTCCCAAGTTGTTGTTCACCAGCCTTGCCGCCCTCGCCCTCGGCGCCTGCGCGCCCCAGGACCCACAAGCGGTCACCTCGGCGGCCATCGCCAAGCAAGTGATCCTGCCGACCTACAGCCGTTGGGTCGACGCCGATCGCCAATTGGCGGTCAGCGCCCTGTCCTACTGCGAAGGCAAGTCTGACCTGGCCACCGCCCGCGCCGACTTCCTCCACGCACAAAAAGCCTGGGCCGAACTGCAGCCGTTGCTGGTCGGTCCGCTGGCCGAGGGCAACCGCTCCTGGCAGATCCAGTTCTGGCCGGACAAGAAGAACCTGGTCGGACGCCAGGTCGAGCAATTGCTTAGCGCCCAGCCGCAGATCGATGCCGCGGCACTGGCTAAATCCAGCGTGGTGGTCCAGGGCCTGTCGGCCTATGAGTACATTCTGTTCGACGCCAAGAGCAACGTTGCCGACGCCGCGCAGAAAGCCCGCTACTGCCCGCTGCTGACCGCCATTGGCGAACGGCAGAAACTGCTGGCCGAAGAAATCCTCGCCAGCTGGAACAGCACCGACGGCATGCTGGCGCAGATGACCAAGTTCCCCAACCAGCGGTACGCGGACTCCCACGAAGCCATCGCCGACCTGCTGCGCGCCCAAGTGACTGCGCTGGATACCCTGAAGAAAAAACTCGGCACGCCAATGGGCCGCCAGACCAAGGGCATTCCCCAACCGTTCCAGGCTGATGCCTGGCGTAGCCAGTCGTCGCTGCCTAGCCTGCGGGCCAGCCTCAGCGCCGCACAAACCGTCTGGGTTGGTGTCGACAACAAAGGCCTGCGTGGCCTGCTGCCCGCCGAGCAAAAGCCGTTGGCAGACAAGATCGACGCCGCCTATGCCGCGTCGCTGAAGCTGTTCGACAGCAACCAGAGCTCGCTGACCGAAATGCTCGGTGACGATGCCGGCCGCCAGCAACTCAACGATCTCTACGACAGCCTCAACGTCGTCCATCGCCTGCACGAAGGCGAACTGGCCAAGGCGCTGGGCATCCAACTGGGCTTCAACGCCAACGACGGTGACTGATGAGGGTTAGCTCCATGCTGCGACGCCAGGCTCTGACTTTCGGCAGTTTGTTGCTGGGCGCGGTGACGCTGGGCGGCTGGAAGCTGTTCAAGCAAAAGGACCACGGCCCTTTGCTGCTTTCAGCCCGCGATGACAGTGACGGCAAGCACTACGCCGTCGGCTATCGGCTGGACGGCACTCGAGTGTTCGCCACCGAAGTCGGCCAGCGCTGCCACGACATCATCAATCACCCCGAGCTGCCGATCGCCCTGTTCGTCGCCCGGCGACCGGGGACCGAAAGCTACCTGGTGGACCTGCGCGACGGCAGGTTGCTGCAAACCGTGGTTTCGCAAGCGAACCGGCACTTCTACGGCCACGCGGTAATCCACAAGGATGGCGAGTGGCTGTACGCCACCGAAAACGACACCACCGACCCGGGCCGCGGCCTGCTCGGAGTGTACCGTTTCGAGGGCGAGCGCCTGGTGCACAGCGGCGAGATTTCCACCCATGGCATCGGCCCGCACCAGGTCTCCTGGATGCCCGACGGTGAAACCCTGGTGGTGGCCAACGGCGGGATTCGCACCGAGGCCGAAAGCCGGGTCGAAATGAACCTCGACGCCATGGCACCCAGCCTGGTGCTGATGCAGCGCGACGGCACCCTGCTGAGCAAGGAAACCCTGGCCCAGCAGATGAACAGCGTGCGGCATATGGGCATCGCCAGCGATGGCACCATCGTCACTGGCCAGCAATTCATGGGCGCCGCCCACGAGTCGTCCGAACTGCTGGCCATCAAGCGTCCCGGCCAGCCCTTCGTCGCCTTCCCGGTCGATGAGCACCAGTTGCAAGCCATGGGGCACTACACCGCCAGTGTCGCGGTCCACAGTGAACTGCGCCTGGTGGCGTTGACCGCGCCACGGGGCAACCGGTTTTTCATCTGGGACCTGGACAGCGGCGAAGTGCAGCTTGATGCCCCGCTGCCCGATTGCGCCGGGGTCGGCGCGGTAGCCGATGGTTTTGTCGTGACCTCGGGCCAGGGTCGTTGCCGTTTTTATGATTGCCGCAAGGCACCGCTGATGGCCCAGCCCCTGGAATTGCCGGCAGGGCTCTGGGACAACCATTTGCATTTGGTCTGATGCCTACAGCGGTCAGGGCTGACCCGACACATATGGAATCACAGGCACACAGGGAGTAATGTGCCGCCTGTCTCGCCTGATTTTTTTCCAAGGAAGTGGAATATGCTGCGTCGCCGCATGCTGATCATGTTGGGGGTTGTGCTGTTGATCGTGCTGATGCTGGGGGGCTACAAGGCCTTCTCCATCTATCAGATGATCCAGACCTTCGCTGCGCCAAAGCCGCCGGAGAGCGTCGCCGTGGCCAGCGCCAGCGAACGTCCGTGGCAGGTTCGCCTGCCCACCGTGGGCACCCTCAAGGCGCTGCAGGGGGTCGACCTGAGCCTGGAGGTCGCCGGTACCGTTACCGACGTGCAGTTCCAATCCGGGCAACAGGTCAAGGTCGGGCAGCCGCTCATCCAGCTCGACAGCGCCGTCGAAAGCGCCCTGCTGGAGACCGCCAAGGCCGACCTCGGCCTGGCGCAACTGGACTACGGCCGCGGCAGCCAACTGGTGGGCAGCAGCGCTATTTCCAAGGGTGAGTTCGACCGCCTCAGCGCGCAACTGGCCAAGAACAAGGCCACGGTCAATCAACTCAAGGCCTCGCTGGCGAAAAAGCACATTGTCGCGCCCTTCAGCGGCACCATCGGCATTCGCCAGGTCGACGTCGGCGACTATCTCGCCAGCGGCACGGTGATCGCCACCCTGCAAGACCTCAGCAGCCTGTATGTGGACTTCTACGTACCGGAACAGGTGCTGCCGAAGATCGCCAAGGGCCAGCCAGTCAACGTTGGCGTCTCCGCCTACACCGGACAGACCTTCCCCGGCACCATCAGCGCCATCAACCCCAAGGTCGAGAACAGCACCCGTAACGTGCTGGTGCGCGCCACCCTGGCCAACCCCGATGGCAAATTGCTGCCGGGCATGTTCGCCAGCCTGCAGGTGCTGATGCCGGACCCGGAGGCAAAAATCGTGGTCCCGGAAAGTGCAGTGACCTACACCCTGTATGGCAACTCGCTGTACGTCGTCGCGCAGAAAAAGGACGCCGAGGGCAATCTCGAAAAAGACCACGAGGACAAGCCAGTGCTGGTCGCCGAACGGCGGTTCATCGAAACCGGCGAACGCCGGGATGGCCTGGTTCTGATCAACAAAGGCGTGAAGGACGGCGAGCAGGTCATCAGCGCCGGGCAGATCAAACTCGAAAACGGCATGCACATCGTCATCAGCCCGGACAAAAACCTGCCGGCCGAACAGAACAGCCAGCCACGCGCTGACTGATCAAGGAATCCCCATGGCTTTTACCGACCCGTTCATCCGTCGCCCGGTGCTCGCTACCGTGGTCAGCCTGTTGATCGTGCTGCTGGGCTTCCAGGCCTGGAGCAAGCTGCCGCTGCGCCAGTATCCACAGATGGAGAACGCGCTGATCACGGTCACCACCGCGTACCCCGGGGCCAACGCCGAGACCATCCAGGGCTACATCACCCAGCCCCTGCAACAGAGCCTGGCCAGTGCCGAAGGCATCGACTACATGACCTCGGTCAGCCGCCAGAACTTCTCGGTGATCTCGATCTACGCGCGCATCGGCTCCAACAGCGACCGGTTGTTCACCGAGTTGCTGGCCAAGGCCAACGAGGTCAAGAACAAGCTGCCACAAGACGCCGAAGACCCGGTGCTGAGCAAGGAGGCGGCGGACGCCTCGGTACTGATGTACATCAGCTTCTTCAGCAAGGAATTGAATAACCCGCAGATCACCGACTATCTGTCGCGTGTGATCCAGCCCAAGCTCGCGACCCTGCCCGGCATGGCTGAAGCCGAAATCCTCGGCAACCAGGTCTTTGCCATGCGCCTGTGGCTAGACCCGGTCAAGCTTGCCGGTTTTGGCCTGAGCGCCAGCGACGTGACCAGCGCGGTGCGCCAGTACAACTTTCTGTCGGCCGCCGGTGAGGTCAAGGGCGAGTACGTGGTCACCAGCGTCAACGCCAACACCGAACTGAAAACCGCCGAAGCCTTCGGCCAGATCCCGCTGAAAGTCGATGGCGACAGCCGGGTGCTGCTCAGCGACGTGGCCCGCGTGGAAATGGGCGCGGAGAACTACGACACCATCAGTTCGTTCGGCGGCACGCCCTCGGTGTACATCGGGATCAAGCCAACACCCGGGGCCAACCCGCTGGACGTGATCAAGGAGGTGCGCAAGCTGATGCCGGAGCTGGAGTCCCAGCTACCGCCCAACCTCAAGGCGGAAATCGCCTACGACGCCACGCTGTTTATCCAGGCTTCGATCGACGAGGTGGTGAAAACCCTGTTCGAAGCCGTACTGATCGTGATTGTCGTGGTGTTCCTGTTCCTCGGTGCCTTGCGTTCGGTGGTGATCCCGGTGGTGACCATTCCGCTGTCGATGATCGGCGTGATGTTCTTCATGCAACTGATGGGCTACTCGATCAACCTGCTGACCCTGCTGGCCATGGTGCTGGCCATCGGCCTGGTGGTGGATGACGCCATCGTCGTGGTGGAGAACATCCATCGCCATATCGAGGAAGGCAAGACCCCGCTGGACGCTGCGCTCGAAGGCGCGCGGGAAATCGCCATGCCGGTGGTCTCGATGACCATCACCCTGGCCGCCGTGTATGCGCCGATCGGTTTCCTGACGGGTCTGACCGGGGCGCTGTTCAAGGAGTTCGCCCTGACCCTGGCGGGCGCCGTGGTGATCTCCGGCATCGTCGCCCTGACCCTGTCGCCCATGATGTGCGCCCTGCTCCTGCGCCACGATCCGAACCCGTCCGGGCTGGCCCACCGCCTCGACCAGTTGTTCGACAGGCTCAAGCGGCGTTACCAGAGCATGTTGCACGGCACCCTCAACACCCGGCCGGTGGTGCTGGTGTTCGCGGTGATCGTGCTGTGCCTGATTCCGGTGTTGCTCAAGTTCAGCAAGTCGGAACTGGCGCCGGACGAAGACCAGGGCATCATTTTCATGATGGCCAATGCCCCGCAGCCGACCAACCTCGAGTACCTGAATTCCTATACCGACGAATTCATCACCATTTTCAAAGAGTTCCCCGAGTACTACTCCTCCTTCCAGATCAACGGCTTCAACGGCGTGCAATCGGGGATCGGCGGCTTCCTGCTCAAGCCATGGAACGAGCGCAGCCGGACCCAGATGGAGATCCTGCCGGAGGTCCAGAGCAAGCTGTCACGCATCCCCGGGCTGCAGATCTTCGGTTTTAACCTGCCCTCGCTGCCCGGCACCGGGGAAGGCTTGCCCTTCCAGTTCGTGATCAACACCGCCAATGACTACGAGTCGCTGCTGGCGGTGGTCGACCGGGTGAAAAAACGCGCGCTGGAGTCCGGCAAGTTCGCCTTCGTCGATATCGACCTGGCCTTCGACAAGCCGGAAGTGGTGGTCGACATCGACCGCGCCAAGGCCGCCCAGATGGGCGTGTCCATGCTCGACCTGGGCACGACCTTGGCGACCTTGCTGGCCGAGGCTGAAATCAACCGGTTCACCATCGAAGGTCGCAGCTACAAGGTGATCGCCCAAGTGGAGCGGGCCTATCGCGATAACCCGGACTGGCTGAACAACTATTACGTGAAGAATGCCCAGGGCGAACTGCTTGCCCTGTCGACCCTGATCACGGTCAAGGACCGGGCCCGTCCGCGGCAACTGAACCAGTTCCAGCAACTGAACTCGGCGATCCTCTCGGGCTTCCCGGTGGTCAGCATGGGCGAGGCGATTGAAACCGTGCACCAGATCGCCCTGGAAGAAGCGCCGCCGGGCTATGCGTTCGATTACGCCGGCGCCTCCCGCCAGTTCGTGCAGGAAGGCAGTGCGTTGTGGGTGACCTTTGCCCTGGCGCTGGCGATCATTTTCCTGGTGCTGGCTGCGCAGTTCGAGAGCTTCCGCGATCCGCTGGTGATCCTGGTGACCGTGCCGCTGTCGATCTGCGGTGCGTTGATCCCGCTGTTCCTGGGCTGGTCGAGCATGAACATCTATACCCAGGTGGGGCTGGTGACCCTGATCGGGCTGATCAGCAAGCACGGGATCCTGATCGTCGAATTTGCCAACCAGTTGCGCAAGGACAAGGGCCTGTCACCACGCGAGGCGGTCGAGGAAGCCGCCGCTATCCGCCTGCGTCCGGTACTGATGACCACCGCGGCCATGGTGTTCGGCATGCTGCCGTTGATCATTGCCACAGGTGCCGGGGCCGTCAGCCGGTTTGATATCGGTATGGTGATTGCCACCGGGATGTCCATCGGCACCCTGTTCACCCTGTTTGTGCTGCCCTGCGTCTACACCCTGCTGGCCAAACCGGACAAGGCCCCCGAACCCACGTGAGCGGGAATCAGACACACATAAAAAAGGCCTCGCAATTGCGAGGCCTTTTATTTGGGCTTCATCGTTTTCAACTTTGCGGTCTCATTCCCTGGGCCATGCCGAACATGAACAACAGCAGATCATTATCGGGATGGACTGCCGCGGTGGCTTTCGCCACCCGTGGCAATGGGCAATGCGCGTCACCATGCGCAGCACTGAGGACCTGCGTGCGGGGCTGCTCCCAAGCCGCCACCGCCAATGAAGCAACTGCCAAGGCTCCTATTAGAAACAAACCTCGAGCAATTTCTAGTTTCATCGCTATAAACCTTTGATAGCGCTGCCAAACGCCGTCTTATAAAAATAGACGAGTTTGTCCCAATCTGCCGCGTTCCACGACGAGTGGCGACGCAACTGCTTCATGTCGTGAGCCGCCGCCTGGGTGCTCAACAGACGCTGTCGGCACTTCTCCAGATCCAGCAGTGCGATCTCGGCCTTGGCCGTTGGCCCCTCACCGGTCACCCGGACAAAAATGTGCTTGATGTACAAGCAGCTGTGTTGCCAACGCCCCTTGTGCATGCGCGCCAGGTTCTGCGCGAGGTCCTGCAGAACCTGCTCATGGAAGGCCTCGCCGTGACGTTCGCGACCGCCACTGGCGTACCAGTCTTCGATCTCGACAAAGCCGTCCAGTGACTGAGTCACCAGCAGCGCTCGCCACTGATGCACCGGATCGCGCTGCGCACCACAGAAGACGATCTGCGGTACCCGCACGTTGAGTTTGTGCAGCCCCGTCAGCGCATCCAGCTCGCGCAGCACAGTAGGGCGCCCGAAAGGGTGCAACCAGCTACGGTAGATATGCCCGGTCTGGCGCTTGGCATACAGCAGTTGGCCATTAGGTGCATGGATACGTTGGACGCCACTTTCCCCACCACGCCGGACGTTGGGTTCTTCTACCCATTCGCCACGCTGGCTCCAGAAGTAATCAAAGCGATCTTCAGGCGCGTCCTGCGCATCCGAAACCTGTTGAACTGCCATGCTGTTACCTCTTTCGCAAAATATAAACGCGCCACATGGCGTAGAGCGGAATGAAGTCCAAATGTTCCTGAACACGGAAACCGGCTTGCTCAAATTCGGCTTCTACCGTAGCGGCCGGTAACACAAAGCGGTTCTGGTAACCCTCCTGCGCACGTTCTTTTTCAGCACGCTTACGTTTCCAGGCCTTGAAATTGCCGTCGACCCACAACGACAGGATGACGCTGTCACGGGTGACCCGCTGGAATTCGCGCAAGATAGCCAGGCGATGCTCGGCCTCGCCGATGTGGTGAAGCAAACGCATGCAGAAAATGCTGTCTACGGAATTGTCGGGCAGCGCGATGTCGAATGCAGAGGTCTGCAAAGGTCGTACCCGTTCCACCACATTGGCCGGTTGGGCCTGGGTGGCGATCTTGACCATCGAGGCAGAGTTGTCGGCACCAATGATCACCCGGTTGGATTTTTCCGCCAGCATCGGCCAGAAACGACCGGCACCACAGGGCAGGTCAAGGACCAGGCCCGGCTCACCGACACGCTTGAGTGCGGTGCGCGCCAGTTGCAAATCACGCTTGTGCGACAGTTGACGGCCAAGACCGTCCTTGTGCTTGCGCAGATAACGCTGGGCGTGTTCGTCGTCGTACTTCTCGGAAAATTCGAGTTTGATCGGGTCGTCCATCATCAATGTCTCCAGAACTGATGACAGCCACCTTAGGGAGCAGGGTGTGAGTTTCAGGTCATCCAGTTGTGAAAATTTCGTTAGGAAAAGCCCTTAAGTATTACAGAATTTTACACCTTCGATTTCAGTATGCACCCACGCCAACGTAAGAAAAAGCCTACAGACCCCGCCGCCGCAGGGCCTCAGTCGCTCATCCGGCACAGTTCGACCTGGAACCGGCAACCGCTCGGCTCTCGGGTAGTGAGGCTGACGCTCCAGCCCTGGTTTTCACAAATTCGCTGTACCAGCGACAGGCCCAGTCCCAGGCCTTCGCCGCGATTTTCCGTGCCACGGACAAAGGGCTCGAACATCGCCTCGCGTTTTTCCTCGGGAATGCCCACCCCGCTGTCCTCCACCAGGAACCCGTTGGGCAGCAGGGTCAGGCGGATAAAACCGCTGTCGGTGTAGTGCAGCGCATTACGCAACAGGTTACCCATGACTGCGTGCAGCAAAGTCGCGTTGTAGCGCATCGGCAGCGGCTGGCCGGGTTCATGGATCAATTGCAGGCCCTTGGCTTCAATAGGCTCGCGCCACAAGCCGAGCAGATCCTCGGCCACCTGCTGCAAGGTCACCTGCGGCGACATGCCTGCTGCTTCATGCTGGGCCCGGGCGAGCATCAGGAAGGTCTGGACCAGCTCGCGCATCTCCTCGCAGGCACGTGCAATGCGCTCGACCTGGGCGCGACCGCGCTGGTCGATACCGGGGTTTTCCAGCAGCAGTTCGCAGGAACTGGCGAGGACCATCAAAGGTGTGCGCAGCTCATGGCTGACGTCGCTGGTAAACAATCGCTCGCGGTTCAATGCCTTACGCAGCCGGCCCAAGGTGGCATCGAAGGCCACTGCCAACTCGCCGACTTCATCGGCGGCATAGTCCGGGGCCAGGGGTGGGGCCAGGCCAAGCAGTTGATCGCGGTGCCGGACCTGACGGGCCAGGCGCACCACCGGCGCCATCACCTTGCGCGCCAGGACCCAGCCGAGGAACACCGCCAGCGCCAGGCTCAATACGAAGCCGACCAGCACCACGGCAAACAGCACGCGCTCGCGTTCCTCGAAATCGCTCTGGTCCTGCAGCAGCACGTAATGCCGGCCGTCGACGATTTCCACCATCGCGTGGTACGACAAATGCTCGCGAAACACTTCGTGGAAACCCGCATCCAAGTGGCGCAAGTCCTTGGGTAATTCGAAGTCACCCGGGCCGCCACTGAAATAGAACAACTGGTCGGGCTCCGGCCGGTGGCTCCACTCGGACATGTTGTCCATCAACAGCAAACGCTGGAGGTCGCCTCCGAGGCCGGCGGAAATCAGTTTTTCTTCGACCAGGTGCACGGTGGCCACGATGCCCATGGCAAATGCCCCCGCCACCAGCGCACTCATCAGCGCAAAGGCGATGATGATCCGCTGGGCAAGGCTCTGTCTAAACTCCATCACGTCCCTCGGCCAAGCGATAACCGACACCATGCACGGTCTGCAGCAACGGCTTGGCAAACGGTTTGTCGATCACCTGGCGCAACTGGTGGACATGACTGCGCAGGCTGTCGCTGTCCGGGCAATCATCGCCCCACAAGGCTTCTTCGAGAATTTCGCGGCGCAGCACATGGGGGCTCTTCTGCATCAGCACCGCCAGCAGCTTGAGGCCGACCGGGTTGAGTTTCAGCAGGCGCCCTTCGCGGGTAACTTCGAGCGTGTCCAGGTCATAACTGAGGTCGCCGACCTGCAAGGCACGCCGCCCCCCGCCCTGGGTGCGGCGCATCACTGCTTCGATGCGCGCGGCCAGTTCGGACAGGGCAAAGGGTTTGATCAGGTAGTCGTCGGCGCCGGACTTGAAGCCCTGCAGCCGGTCATCCAATTGGTCACGGGCGGTGAGCATGATCACCGGAGTATCACGCCGGGCATCTTCGCGCAGGCGCTTGCACAGGGTGTAGCCGTCGATGCCGGGCAGCATGATGTCGAGCACGATCAGGTCGTAATGCTCGGTGGCCGCCAGGTGCAGACCCGACAAGCCGTCCTGCGCGCAATCCACGGTATAGCCTTTGAGCCCCAGGTAATCCGCCAGGTTGGCAAGGATATCGCGGTTGTCTTCAACCAATAGAATTCGCATGGGTATTTGCTCCGTACACAGTAACGGCCGTCTTGGCTCGCGCAGCTTAAGGCCAAGCGGGGTTCAGGGCCAGAGTTGTCTGCCGGGGCAAACTCGGGCAAAAACCACTCACGAATTTTTCACCCGCTATTCACACCAGGCCTACGCGAGCGGGCCCAGACTGCTGCGCTGCTTGCTGCTGGACCAATCCACACCCTCAGGATCGCCCGATGTCACTGACCCTTTCGCGCCCCGCCTCCCGCCCCTTGAATGCATGGCTCTGCCTGGGGATCCCCGCCGTCGTGGCGACCGCTCTGCTGCTGCTTGAGCTGACGTCCCTGGACATGAGCCTGGCCCAACTGTTCTACGACCCCGACGCTGGAGGGTTTATCGGTCGCCACAGCTACTTCCTGGAAAACATCCTGCATGACCGGGCCAAGCAAGTGGTCATCGCCTTCTCGGTGCTGGCGGTGATCGGGTTTGCCGGTTCGTTCTTCGTCGCTCGGCTCAAGCCGTTCAAGCGCGAACTGGGCTGCCTGGTGCTGTCGCTGGGCCTGGCCACGGCGTTTGTCACGCCGGTCAAGGCCGTGACCGCCGTACAGTGCCCGTGGAGCCTGAAGGAGTTCGGTGGCAAGGAAACCTACAGCGAACTGCTCAGCCCACGCCCAGCCACTGACAAACCGGGACGTTGCTGGCCCGGCGGTCATGCAGCCACCGGGTTTGCCTTGTTTGCGCTGTTTTTCGTGTTGCGCGACCGGCGCCCGAAACTGGCCCGCGCGGCCTTTCTCTTTGCGTTTGGGCTGGGCACGGTATTTTCCGTCAGCCGCATGATGCAGGGCGCACACTTTTTCTCGCACAACGTATGGACGGCGGTGTTTTGCTGGCTGATTTGCCTGGGCGCGTATTACTACGTGCTGTATCGACCGGCGAGCAAGGTCGAGCCGGCCGGCAAGGCCCAGGCCGTCAACGCCTGATAAGAGGGGCAATAAAAAACCCCGCCGGCTTGCGCAGGCGGGGTTTTTTACAGGTGTAGCTCGTACGGGGTAAGGCTGGCTTACATCATGCCGCCCATGCCGCCCATACCGCCCATGTCTGGCATACCGCCGCCAGCTGGTGCGTCTTCCTTGATCTCAGCGATCATGGCTTCGGTGGTGATCATCAGGCTGGCAATCGACGAAGCCGCTTGCAGAGCCGAACGAGTCACTTTGGCCGGGTCCAGGATACCCATTTCGATCATGTCGCCGTATTCGCCGGTCGCTGCGTTGTAACCGAAGTTACCCGAGCCTTGCTTGACCTTGTCGACTACTACGCTTGGCTCGTCGCCGGAGTTGGCAACGATCTGGCGCAGTGGTGCTTCAACGGCGCGACGCAGCAGAGCGATACCGACGTCCTGATCGGCGTTGTCGCCTTTCAGTTCGCTGATGGCTTGCAGGGCGCGAACCAGTGCCACGCCACCGCCAGGTACCACGCCTTCTTCAACGGCTGCACGGGTAGCGTGCAGGGCGTCTTCAACGCGGGCTTTCTTCTCTTTCATTTCAACTTCGGAGCCAGCGCCAACCTTGATCACTGCAACGCCGCCGGACAGCTTGGCCAGGCGCTCTTGCAGTTTTTCACGGTCGTAGTCGGACGAAGTGTCAGCCACTTGCTGGCGGATCTGCAGAACGCGAGCCTGGATGTCAGCCTCAACGCCAGCGCCGTCGATCACGGTGGTGTTTTCTTTGGACAGGATCACGCGCTTGGCATTACCCAGGTGTTCCAGGGTAGTGCTTTCCAGGCTCAGACCGATCTCTTCGGAGATAACGGTACCGCCGGTCAGGACGGCGATGTCCTGCAGCATGGCCTTGCGACGGTCGCCGAAGCCTGGAGCCTTGACGGCTGCGACTTTAACGATGCCACGCATGTTGTTCACAACCAGAGTCGCCAGGGCTTCGCCTTCAACGTCTTCGGCCACGATCAGCAGTGGACGGCCGGCTTTGGCAACGGCTTCCAGGACTGGCAGCATTTCGCGGATGTTCGAGATCTTTTTGTCGACCAGCAGGATCAGCGGACCGTCCAGCTCGGCAGTCATGGTCTCTGGCTTGTTGACGAAGTACGGGGACAGGTAGCCACGGTCGAACTGCATGCCTTCAACAACCGACAGTTCGTTTTCCAGGCCCGAGCCTTCTTCAACGGTGATCACGCCTTCTTTACCGACTTTTTCCATGGCTTCGGCAATGATGTCGCCGATGGAGCTGTCGGAGTTGGCCGAGATGGTGCCGACCTGAGCGATGGCCTTGGTGTCAGCGCAAGGCTTGGACAGGGACTTCAGCTCTTTGACGATCGCGATGGTCGCTTTGTCGATACCGCGCTTGAGGTCCATCGGGTTCATGCCGGCAGCGACGGCTTTCAGGCCTTCGTTGACGATCGATTGAGCCAGAACGGTAGCGGTAGTGGTGCCGTCGCCTGCGTCATCGTTGGCACGGGAGGCAACGTCTTTGACCAGCTGCGCGCCCATGTTTTCGAAGCGATCTTTCAGCTCGATTTCTTTGGCAACGGAAACGCCGTCCTTGGTGATGGTCGGAGCGCCGAAGCTCTTCTCGATGATCACGTTACGGCCTTTAGGGCCCAGGGTCGCTTTTACTGCGTCAGCCAGGACGTTAACACCGGCGAGCATTTTCTTACGGGCGGAATCGCCGAATTTAACTTCTTTAGCAGCCATGATCGATATTCCTTAAATACTTGAGTAGTCGCGGGAAAATGAACGAGGGGTCTTAGCCTTCGATAACAGCGAGAATCTCGTTCTCAGCCATTACCAACAGGTCTTCGCCGTCGACTTTCACGGTGTTGCTGCCCGAGTACGGGCCGAACACAACCTTGTCACCCACTTTCACGGCCAGCGCACGCACTTCACCGTTGTCCAGCACGCGGCCGGTACCCACAGCGAGGATCTCGCCGCTGTTGGCTTTTTCAGCAGCCGAACCTGGCAGAACGATACCGCCGGCGGTTTTCTTTTCTTCTTCGCTGCGACGGATGACGACGCGGTCATGCAGAGGACGAAGCTTCATTGTCGATCTCTCCTAATTGTAGTTTCAGCGGCCGGTGTAGTCCCGGCGGGGTTAATTTCCGGCGGTGCCGGTTGCGACTCATCGAGTGAGTCGCGGAAGTCTGTCTGGTGAGCATCACCAGAAACCTTGCGGTGACCGTTACATAAGGGCGCGCAAGCTTATTACAAGGGCAGCACAGCGAAATTTTTTACTTCAGTGGCCGCCGAAACGCACACGGCACCCGCAGGTGCCGTGTCGATGTTGCAGTTACTTGGAGTCGCGGTGTTCGAACTCGCCTTCGATCACGTTCGGCTCGCGGCCCAAAGGCTCACGCGGAACCGGGCCGCCACGCGGTTGCAGGTCGTCGGCGAAGGCACGCTGGCGAATCGCCTGCTCTTCGGCGCGCTGGCGCATTTTATTGGCCAGCAGGCGACGGGTCAGCGGCAGCATCATGATCAGGCCCAGCACGCTGCTGACAAAACCCGGCACGATCAACAGACCGCCACCCAGGGCCAGCATCAGGCCTTCGATCATGGTCTGCGCGGGCAACTCGCCCCGGTTCAGGCTTTCACGGGCCCGCAATGCGGTCGCCAGGCCGGCGATACGCAGCACGAACACGCCGAGCATCGAGCCGAGAATAATCAACAGCAGTGCCGGGAAAAACCCGATAGCAGCGCTGACCTTGACGAATACGAACAGCTCCAGCACCGGAAACAGCAGAAAGAGCAATAAGAAAGGGCGCATCAAATGGTTCCTCAACGCAAGAATGCCTTGCAAGTAAGCCTTAGATGACGTCGCCGTTTCGTGATTTCAAGCCTCGCTGACTGCATTTGTTGGCCAATGCTCGGCGTGAGCCAGTAAAACCAAGGCTTCGCGTACTTGTGTCGGCGTATTGCAGACCTGCGGGAACGGCAGCCAGTACAGCGCCTGGCCAATGCGCAGGTGCATGCCTTCGGTATCGATGCCCGCCAGTTCTGCCGGTGCGGTCTTCGGCAAACCGGCTAGTTCCACGTAATGGGCGATGGCCTTGGCGTGATCGGCGTTCATGTGCTCGACCATGCTCACTTCAGCCTTGCCGGCGAAGGGGTTGGCCAGGGTCAACTGGTCGACCCAGTGAATCGCGCCAAAACCGCCGATGTAGCGATGACGTACCGGGTTGAGCACCCAGAAGTCGAAGTCATGGGCCTGGTGGTAATTGGCCGAGTCCGGGAAATAACGATAGTAGCGTCCCGCCGCTGCTTCGATCGCTGCCGGGTCTTCGAGCTTTTGCGCCTCGGCCAGGTAGGTCAGGCGACCAACGGCCTGGACGTCCTCGGCCTCACGCTCCCCCACCAGCAGCGAGCATTTCGGGTCTTTTTGCAGGTTGTGGGTGTGCTGGGCGATCCGGCTGATCAGGATCAGCGGCCGGCCCTGCTCGTCCAGGCAGTAAGGAACCACTGAGCCGAACGGGAAACCGGGCATCGCCTTGGAGAGGGTCGAGAGCACTCCACGGTATTCCTTGAGCAGCAATTCTCGGGCATGCTTGGCAGCTTCAACGCTCAATTTATGACTCCTTATATAGAATCCGTCGAAAAAACGGACAGGCTCCTGGAGAAAGTTCCAGCGATGCCATCGGGGGCAATTCTCATGTGCAGCCTAGCCACGTCAGGCGCAGATCGGGAGGCCCTCGACGAGGAAACCACTTCGACCTGCAACTGGGGCATGCGAATGCAACTCACTGACAAAGTAATCATTATCACTGGCGGTTGCCAGGGTTTAGGCCGTTCCATGGCCGAGTATTTCGCCGCCAAGGGCGCGAAACTGGCTCTGGTCGATCTCAACCAGGACAAGCTCGACCAGGCAGTCGCCGCGTGCCAGGCGGCCGGTGTCCAAGCCCGCGCCTACCTGTGCAACGTCGCCAATGAAGAGCAGGTGTGCCACATGGTGAGCCAGGTGGCCGAAGACTTCGGCGCGATCCATGGCCTGATCAACAATGCCGGGATCCTGCGTGACGGCCTGCTGGTCAAGGTCAAGGACGGCGAGATGAGCAAAATGAGCCTGGCCCAGTGGCAGGCAGTGATCGACGTCAACCTGACGGGCGTGTTCCTGTGCACCCGCGAGGTGGCAGCGAAGATGATCGAGCTCAAATCATCCGGCGCGATCATCAACATTTCGTCGATTTCCCGCGCCGGCAACGTTGGCCAGACCAACTACTCCGCCGCCAAGGCCGGTGTCGCCGCGGCCACCGTGACCTGGGCGCGGGAGTTGGCGCGCTACGGCATCCGTGTCGCGGGCATCGCCCCGGGGTTCATCGAAACCGAAATGACCCTGGGCATGAAGCCCGAAGCCCTGGAAAAAATGACCGCAGGGATTCCACTCAAGCGCATGGGCAAGCCCGAAGAGATCGCCCATTCGGCGGCCTATATCTTCGAAAATGACTACTACACCGGGCGTATCCTGGAAATGGATGGCGGGTTGCGGATCTAAGACGCGACAAAGAACAACTGTAGGAGCGAGCCTGCTCGCGAAGGTGTGTCAGGCACCGCGGTGTCGACTGATACACCATCGCGAGCAGGCTCGCTCCTACAGGGATTCGTATTTCAGCTTATTAGTCGTCGCTGACGCTGATATTCGGCATCGCCGGCGTCAAAGCTTCCTGCAATACAATCCGTGCGCCAACGTGACGTGCCAGCTCCTGGTAGACCATGGCGATCTGGCTGTCCGGCTCGGCGATCACGGTTGGTTTGCCACCGTCAGCCTGCTCGCGAATCACCATCGACAATGGCAACGACGCCAACAGTTCGACGCCGTACTGGCTGGCGAGCTTCTCGCCACCGCCCTCACCGAACAGATGCTCGGCATGACCGCAGTTGGAGCAGATGTGCACGGCCATGTTTTCCACCACGCCCAGCACCGGGATGTTGACCTTGCGGAACATCTCGACACCTTTGCGCGCATCCAGCAGGGCCAGGTCCTGGGGGGTGGTGACAATCACCGCGCCCGCCACCGGGACTTTCTGCGCCAGGGTCAGTTGAATGTCACCGGTGCCTGGCGGCATGTCGATCACCAGGTAGTCCAGGTCACCCCAGGCGGTCTGGGTGACCAATTGCAACAGGGCACCGGAGACCATCGGCCCGCGCCAGACCATCGGCGTGTTGTCATCGGTGAGGAACGCCATGGACATCACCTCGACCCCATGGGACTCGATCGGCACGAACCATTTCTGGTCCTTGACCTTGGGCCGGGTGCCCTCGGCGATACCGAACATGATGCCTTGGCTCGGGCCGTAGATATCGGCATCGAGAATGCCCACCCGGGCGCCTTCACGGGCCAGGGCCAGGGCCAGGTTCGCGGCCGTGGTGGACTTGCCCACCCCGCCCTTGCCGGACGCCACCGCCACCACGTTCTTGACGTTGGCCAGGCCCGGGATCTGTGCCTGGGCCTTGTGCGCGGCAATCCGCGTGGTGATCTCGACCTTGGCCGACGTCACGCCGTCCAGGCCTTCGATCGCCATCTGCAGCATCTGTGCCCAGCCGTTCTTGAACAGGCCGGCGGCGTAACCCAGTTCCAGCTGGACGCTGACGCGATCACCCTGGATATCGATGCCGCGCAGGCAACCGGCGCTGATCGGATCCTGGTTCAGGTAAGGGTCGGTGTACTGGCGAAGGACGGCTTCCACCGCTGCGCGATTGACGGCGCTCATGGGCAACTCCGATAACAAGTCTGGAAAAACAGGCGACTATCCTACCTGTTCTGATCTTTTCGCGGCCCCCCTTATTCAATCATCGGAGGAAACAACCACACGGGGTGAAAATTCTGCGCCAGCGCTTTATAGTGGCCGACCTCCGTTTCATCAAGTAGCCGAGCCCCATGTCCGAGCCACGCAAGATCCTCGTCACCAGCGCCCTGCCCTATGCCAATGGTTCAATCCACCTTGGCCATATGCTTGAGTACATCCAGACCGATATGTGGGTGCGCTTCCAGAAGCATCGCGGCAATCAATGCACTTACGTCTGCGCGGACGACGCCCACGGTTCGGCCATCATGCTGCGGGCAGAAAAAGAGGGGATCACCCCGGAACAACTGATCGCCAACGTCCAGGCCGAACACAGCGCCGACTTTGCCGAGTTCCTGGTGGACTTCGACAATTTCCACTCCACTCACGCCGAAGAAAACCGTGAGCTGTCGAGCCAGATCTACCTCAAGCTGCGTGACGCCGGGCACATTGCCACGCGTTCGATCACCCAGTATTTCGACCCGCAAAAGCAAATGTTCCTGGCCGATCGCTTCATCAAGGGCACCTGCCCGAAATGCGGCACCGAAGACCAGTACGGCGACAACTGCGAAAAATGCGGCGCCACCTATGCGCCCACCGACCTGAAGGATCCGAAGTCGGCGATCTCTGGCGCCACCCCGGTGCTCAAGGACTCCCAGCACTTCTTCTTCAAGCTGCCGGACTTCCAGCAGATGCTCCAGACCTGGACCCGCAGCGGCACCCTGCAGGACGCTGTAGCGAACAAGATCGCCGAATGGCTGGATGTCGGCCTGCAACAGTGGGACATCTCCCGCGATGCGCCGTACTTCGGCTTCGAGATCCCAGACGAGCCAGGCAAGTACTTCTACGTCTGGCTGGATGCCCCCATCGGCTACATGGCGAGCTTCAAGAACCTGTGTGCCCGTCGTCCCGAGCTGGACTTCGACGCGTACTGGGCCAAGGACTCCACCGCCGAGCTGTACCATTTCATCGGCAAGGACATTGTCAATTTCCACGCCCTGTTCTGGCCAGCCATGCTCGAGGGCGCGGGCTACCGCAAGCCGACCGGGATCAACGTGCACGGCTACCTGACCGTCAACGGCCAGAAAATGTCGAAATCGCGCGGCACCTTCATCAAGGCCCGCACCTACCTGGACCACCTGTCGCCGGAATACCTGCGTTACTACTACGCCTCCAAGCTGGGCCGTGGTGTCGACGACCTGGACCTGAACCTGGAAGACTTCGTGCAGAAGGTCAATTCGGACCTGGTGGGCAAGGTCGTCAACATTGCCAGTCGCTGCGCCGGTTTCATCCACAAAGGCAATGCCGGCGTGCTGGTCGACACCAACGCCGCGCCGGAGCTGACCGAGGCCTTCCTGGCCGCTGCACCGAGCATCGCCGACGCCTATGAAGCCCGCGACTTCGCCCGCGCCATGCGCGAAATCATGGGCTTGGCCGACCGCGCCAACGCCTGGATCGCCGACAAGGCGCCGTGGTCGCTGAACAAGCAGGAAGGCAAGCAGGAAGAAGTCCAGGCGATCTGCGCCACTGGCGTCAACCTGTTCCGCCAACTGGTGATCTTCCTCAAGCCAGTCCTGCCGTTGCTGGCCGCCGACGCCGAGGCGTTCCTCAACGTCGCGCCGCTGACCTGGAACGACCACGCGACCTTGCTCGCCAACCATCAGTTGAACGAGTTCAAGCCGCTGATGACCCGGATCGACCCGGTCAAGGTCCAGGCCATGACCGACGCTTCGAAAGAAGACCTCGCGGCCAGCCAGACCGACACCGGCACCGCGGCCCCACAAGGCAACGGTGAGCTGGCCAAGGACCCACTGTCGGCCGAGATCGAGTTCGACGCCTTTGCCGCCGTCGACCTGCGCGTCGCCCTGATCCTCAAGGCCGAAGCTGTGGAAGGTGCGGACAAATTGTTGCGCCTGACCCTGGACATCGGTGATGAGCAACGCAACGTGTTCTCGGGCATCAAGAGTGCCTACCCGGACCCGGCCAAGCTCGAAGGTCGCCTGACCATGATGATCGCCAACCTCAAGCCACGTAAAATGCGCTTCGGTATCTCCGAAGGCATGGTCATGGCAGCCGGTCCTGGCGGCGCAGAGATCTACCTGTTGAGCCCGGACAGCGGCGCCAAGCCGGGGCAGCGCATCAAGTAATCCGCCTGGCTGGACCGATCCCACCGTCACGCAATGCCGCGACGGTGGGATTTTCATATCTGCCCGCCGGATACTGCCTAATCTTCATGTACAGGCCTTTCCCTCGACCCGGCACGCCATGACCGACCTTCTGCTTACACTCATCAGCACTGCCCTGATCAACAACTTCCTGTTGCAGTGGCCGCTGGGCGTCGATCCCTTGCTGCAAGCCGCTCGCGCCCCCCAGGCAGAACGGCGCCAGGTCCACGCCCTGGGCATCAGCACCACCTGCCTGATGTTGCTCAACGGCGTCCTGGGTTATGCCGCTTATCATTGGCTGCTGGTGCCGCTGGGCCTGACGGCCCTGTACCTGTTGCTGTTGTTGCCCTTGAGTGTGCTGCCCATTTCACTGCTGCTGCGGGGGCTGACGCGGGCCTTGCCGCAATTGCCATTTGCCGGACTCTGGCCGTTGCTGCTCGGCAATGCCGGCGTGCTGGGCTTGAGCTTGATGAGCATGCATAGCGACCAGGGCCTGACCCGGCACCTGGCCCTTAGTCTGGGCGCCGGATTGGGCTTCTGGCTGGTCTTGGGCCTGTTCAGCGACCTGCGCCAGCGCACCCTCAATAACGATGTGCCGATGGCCTTTCGTGGCTTGCCGATCGACCTGATCAGCGCCGGATTGATCGCCGTGGCATTTCTCGGATTCAGTGGACTGATCAAAACATGAGTCTGATTCAACGCATCGACGCCCTCCTGCCCCAGACCCAATGCGGCAAGTGTGGTCACCCCGGGTGCAAGCCCTATGCTCAAGGCATTGCCAGCGGCGAGGCGATCAACAAGTGCCCGCCAGGCGGTGACGAGACCATCGTCGCACTCGCCGAACTGCTGAAGCTGCCGGTCATGCAACTGGACCACAGCCGGGGCTCGGCGCCGCCACAGGTTGCCTATATCCGGGAAGCCGAATGCATCGGCTGCACCAAGTGCATCCAGGCCTGCCCGATCGACGCGATTGTCGGCGCAGCCAAGCTGATGCACACCGTGATCATCGACGAATGCACCGGCTGTGACTTGTGTGTAGCCCCCTGTCCGGTGGACTGCATCGAAATGCACCCCCTGCCCTCGGCCCAGGTACTGCCGATCGTTGGCGGCCTGGCGTTCACTCCCGAGCAATTTCAAGCGCGCAGCATCAAACGCGAGCATGCCCGCCGGCGCTTCGAGCAACGCAACGCCCGGCTGGAGCGCGAAGAACAGCAGAGGCTGGCCGAGCGCGCGGCACGCGCAGCCAAAGCCGCACAGCCGGCAGCCACTGGTGCCAATCCGGTGCAGGACGCCATCGCCCGCGTGCAAGCGCAAAAAGCCGCAGCGGCCGATGCGGCCCTGAAAAAAGCCAAGATCGATGTGGCGATGAGCCGCGCGCAACTGCACAAATCCCTGAAAGCCTTCGGCCATCCGCCGACCAGCGAGCAACAAGCTCAACTGGTGGTGCTGCAACAGCAGTTCGAAGCCGCCGAACACGCCTTGGCGCAGCTCGAAAGCAGCGCCCCGGCCAATCCTCCGCAACCGCCCGCACCAGCCAATGACGCTGAACTCAAGCGGGCGAAAATCCACTTGGCGATGCGCCGCGCCGAACTGAGGAAAGCCCAGGACAACGCTGCGCCTGCCGAGCAACTGGCGGCCCTGAGCGCAGCGCTGGAACAGGCCGAACACGCCTTGCACGCCGCCGAGGACGCCAGCGACAAACCGCCACCGCAATTACTGCGCCGGGAAAAACGCCCGATCGACAGTCAGCTGCGACAACTCAAGACTGAACTGGCCTATGCCCGTGCCGAGGTGAGCAAACTGCAGCGACAGGCCCAGACACCGGCAGAGCTCTTGAGCCAGGCACGCGCCAGGCTCGAGGAGGCCGAGCGCCAGGTGAGCGACTATGTCGCCCCTTGAACCCGTCGACGATCGCCTGCAACAGGCGATGCAGCGTGTGCTGTTGGCCACCGTGCCGGGCATCCTGCTGTTGCTGTGGTTTAGCGGCTGGGGCGTGCTGTTCAATCTGCTGCTGGCGTGTACCAGTGCACTGGCAGTGGAAGCCGCGGTGCTGCGCCTGCGCGGTTACCCGCTCAAGCCGGCCCTGAGTGACGGCAGCGCCCTGGTCAGCGCCACCTTGCTGGCTCTGGCACTGCCCGCCTACTGCCCCTGGTGGTTGACGGTGAGCGCGGCGGCCGGGGCGATGCTGTTCGGCAAACACCTGTATGGCGGCGTGGGTAGAAACCCGTTCAACCCGGCCATGCTCGGCTTTGCCCTGGTGCTGGTGTGTTTCCCGCAACAGATGACCCACTGGCCCAGCCACGGACTGAGTCTGCAGGGTGGCCTGCAGCAGATTTTCGGCTTCAGCGCAGCTGCGCAACCGGACGCCTGGGCCCAGGCCACCGCGCTGGACAGCCTGCGAATCAATAAAAGCCTGACCATCGACGAACTGTTCGCCGCCAACCCGGCATTTGGGCAGTTGGGTGGCAAGGGGATTGAATGGGTGAGCCTGGCATTTCTCGCCGGCGGCGCCTTTCTCTTGCAGCAACGGGTGTTCAGTTGGCACGCCCCGGTGGGGATGCTCGGCAGCCTGTTCGTCATCAGCCTGTTGTGCTGGAACGGCTCGGGGTCCGACTCCCACGGTTCGCCACTGTTTCACCTGTTGAGCGGTGCCACCATGCTCGGCGCGTTTTTTATCGTCACCGAACCGGTGTCCGGGGCCAAGAGTCCCAAGGCACGCCTGCTGTTCGGTGTCGGCGTGGGCCTGTTGACCTACCTTATCCGAACCTGGGGCGGATACCCCGACGGAGTGGCGTTTGCAGTGCTGCTGATGAACCTCTGCGTGCCGGCCCTAGAGCGCCTCTGTGCAGCGCAACCGGAGCCGGCATCATGAAACGCAGCCTCAGCGTCCTGAGCCTGGTGATCATCGCCGTCCTGTGTGCTGGCGCCACTTACCTGGTGCAACAGCTCTTGGCGCCGCGGATTGGCGCGCAACAGCGGTTGATCGAGAGCCGCAACCTGCTGGACATGCTGCCCGCGGGTAGCTACGACAATCAGCCGCTGGACCAGCCACTGGCGATCAAGGGCGTGGTCCTGGCCAACAGCACACTGCTGGGTGGCTATCGGGCGAACCTCAATGGCAAGCCTGCGGCGATCATTTTGCTGAGTCGGGTCACCGGCTATGAAGGCCCCATCGACCTGCTGCTGGTAATCGATAGCCAGGGCAGGCTGCTGGGCGTCAAAACCCTCAAGCAAGGGGAAACCCCGGGGCTGGGAGCCAGGATCGCCACACACCCCAACCCTTGGCTGGCGGGTTTTATCGGCAAGTCGCGGAGTGAGCCGGGCGACAGCGGCTGGGCGCTGAAAAAGGACCAGGGCCAGTTCGATCAACTGGCCGGTGCGACCATCACCTCCCGTGCGGTGATCAGTGCGACCCACGATGCCTTGCGCTATTTCGATGAACACCAACCACAACTGCTCGGCAGCGCGCCATGAACAAGACCTCGACCCTTCAGAACTCCTTGATGCTGGCGCCTCTGATCGGCGCCAGTGACACGTTGCTGACGGCCTTGAGCCTGGCGCTGCTGTGTGTGCTGGTGATCGCTGTCTATGGGCTGAAAATGCGTCTGTTGCGAGCCTGGCTCAGCGCGCCCTTGCATCTGCCGGCCGGGATGCTGCTCGCCGCCACCTTGACCAGCCTGGCAGCGCTGGCGACTCAGGCCTGGGCGCTTGAGCTGCATCAGCACCTGGGCTTCTACATCGGCTTGATCGCCCTGCAATGCGTGGTGCTGGAGTGCAACGGTTTTTTCACCGAGACCCGCCTGCTTGACCGATTGCGTTTGTGTGCCCTGTTCGTCAGCCTGATGATTGGCCTGGGCTTGCTGCGCGAAGTGCTGGGGCACGGCTCGATCAGTTGGCATTTGCCATGGCTGGCTGCCGACGGCAGCGTACGACTGGCCATCCTCGCCCCCGGTGGGTTTATCCTGTTGGGATTGCTGCTGGCAGCCAGGCAAGCCTGGCTCGGCCGCACTCCGACACCCTGAACGCCTGCAAGGAATTGCTCTGCCCATGAATGCCGCAAAACGCCTGGAAATTTTCCGCAGGTTCCACGAAGACAATCCAGAACCGAAAACCGAGCTGGCCTATTCATCGCCCTTCGAACTGTTGATCGCGGTGATCCTCTCTGCGCAATCTACCGATGTCGGCGTCAATAAAGCCACGGCCAAGCTGTTCCCGGTAGCCAACACCCCGGCGGCGATTCATGCGCTCGGCGTCGAGGGCTTGTCCGAGTACATCAAGACTATCGGGCTGTACAACAGCAAGGCGAAGAATGTCATCGAGACCTGCCGCATGCTGGTGGAGCTGCATGGCGGTGAGGTGCCTCAAACCCGGGAAGAGCTTGAGGCACTGCCAGGAGTCGGCAGAAAGACTGCAAATGTGGTGCTGAACACGGCGTTCCGACAGTTGACCATGGCCGTCGACACCCATATTTTCCGGGTCAGTAACCGAACCGGTATTGCCCCCGGGAAGAATGTCGTCGAAGTCGAACACAAGCTGATGAAGTTTGTGCCCAAGCAATTTCTCCTCGACTCCCACCACTGGCTGATCTTGCATGGCCGCTATGTGTGCCTGGCGCGTAAGCCCCGGTGTGGCAGTTGCAGGATCGAAGACCTGTGCGAATTCAAGCAAAAAACCTCCGACGATTGAGGCGCTATTGGTTTTATTGATTTATCGATTGAAAAAATCTTTTTTACCCGCCAGGAGATTGTCGATATAAGGGGCGCCAATGGCTCTCTTAGCCTGGAGTTAACCTGATGAGTACTGGCAAAGAACAACTGGACGTAGAAGACGACTTCGCCCCTGTTGAGAGCGATGATGCAGAACCTATGGTGGAGGTCGCCAAGACCAACCTGAACAAGCGCCGCACCATCGATAATCTCCTGGAGGAGCGACGTCTG
This sequence comes from Pseudomonas sp. NPDC087626, assembly GCF_044743405.1. Lineage (NCBI taxonomy): Bacteria > Pseudomonadati > Pseudomonadota > Gammaproteobacteria > Pseudomonadales > Pseudomonadaceae > Pseudomonas > Pseudomonas sp. NPDC087626. Next base: position 139,654 of record NZ_JBIUWJ010000003.1, on the reverse strand, counting down.
CAAAAGCAGTTGGCCGATTACGACTTTGACCTCTGACCGCTGAAAGCCTCCCTCCGTGGAGGCTTTTGTCATTTAGCGATCCGTGCCCCAAAAAGTACTTCGGTGACGAAGTGCCGGGCTAGCCGTCTTGTACCCTCGCACCTCAGACCAGCCCATTTCGCTGGGCCAGTTCAATCAGATCGACAAGCGAGCGAGCGTTCAGCTTGAGCAGAAGCCGAGTCTTGTAAGTACTGACGGTTTTATTACTGAGAAACATGCCATCGGCTATTTCCTTGTTGGTCTTGCCCCGGGCCAATTGTTGCAACACCATCATCTCTCTTCCGGACAAGCGCTCTACCATATCCGACTCACTGGTATTACCCAGCGACGAGCGGACCGAGTGCAATGCCTGGTTCGGAAAATAGCTGTACCCAGACAATACCGCCTTGATAGCGCTGAGTAGCTCGGTGAGCTCCTGCTGTTTGCAGACATATCCAATTGCCCCCGCCTGCATGCAGCGCATCGAAAAATGCCCGGGCGTCTGTGAAGTCAGGACCAGTACTTTCACGGAAAAGCTCATCGAATTCAAACGCGCAATGACTTCCAGACCATCCAGCTTGGGAATGCCTATATCCAGTATGACGATATCCGGCATGTGTTCACGGGCAAGTTGCAACGCATCCACGCCATTGTCCGTTTCAGCAATAACTTCGTAGCCATGACGCTCCATTAGCATGCGTACAGCAAGTCGAATGACGGGGTGATCATCCACGATCAGCACTTTATTCATGGGCAAGTCCAATTTTCGCTGTTCGAATTTTTAGAGTCAGCACAATAGCCTAGTCGTTTCGACCTGGGGATCCCGCCCAAGGCAAGCCCCCCCTGCGAGAGACAATCCCTACAAACATCAAGGATTATTCCCACAGGAAATCACAAAAAACAATGTCGCTTAAAGTTTAAGCCCCGCATCCCCCCTGCACCAATAACGAATTTTCGCCCATGACAAGGAGTGAAGATCAAACTAACATTTAGGATGCAACTGCGTCTTCCTTCGCTAAACTTCACTCCAACAACAATGAGTCGAGCCTAGCGAACAGCACTTGAAGAACCTTTAATCTCGAACGGAACTCCGCCACCCCACATAAAAGCCAGGTAACACTCAAACTAACCAACACCCAAAAAATATCTAGAAACAACCCTGACAACCGAGAAACCAATTAAGTTTTATCGTAACAAGTGCCCCCTCAAAGAGATTATGGCACCACGCAGGCTGGTTGCCCCTTAACATTACCATCAAAGGTCATTCAAATATCAAGCGAGTAGCCAAAATGAACGTACTTCAGAAAAAAATCGCCAACCCCATGACAATCATTGCGATCTTCGCGGCACTGTCCGAAACTTCCGCCGCGGTGTCATTGCCCTTCCTCGATGATGAGAACCGGGAAGTATATATATGGTTTTTAATCAGTTTCCCCTTCTACCTGCTATTCCTATTTTTTATCACCCTCAACTTCAACTACAAATCCCTGTATGCACCTTCGGACTTCCAGAAGAGCAAGCAGTTTTTGAAGGTGATCGATGACGCCACCCGAGGTGAGAAAAAATCCGCTTCTGCCACGGCCCAAGCAAGCAAGGTCAACCCCGCACGCCCAGACCCGCGCAAGAGCCCTGGGGCGGTCAAAACCAAGCCCGACTACTTGCTTCCCAGCACGCAGGACCCGCCCCCTGGCATCACCTTCTACACCCACCTGCGCCCTCAACAGCAGTTGCCCATGCCCGCTTCGGTGCAATACATACGTATCGTCGATGCCCGGTGGATCCGCAAGAAAAAGGACACCTGTCAGTTGATGGAGAAACTCGACCAACCCCGGCCAAGCCAACCCAGACTGACAATGCTGCTGACTTGTCAGGAGTCGGAGCCAGTGATCAATGAAAAGTTGAAGAAGTCTGATGTAAAAGCACTCAATGCTCAGGATTCCGTGTGCCTGTTCTATAACGTGAGCACGCAGGCAATGACTGTCGTTCGCAAGACTGATTCCCGTCTTGATGCAGTGACAGACCGGCAAGATGGTTTTTCATCGAGGCAGGAACAAAGGGAGGGGGAAGCTGGCGGTATTGCGGATAACGGCGCTACTGCCCGGATGACAGATTAACGCTTGGCCATCGAGGCCCACAGAACAGGTCGCGACCGTTGTGCACCCGCCTCGAGCAGGCGCACAACGGTTGATCAGCGCAACAGCATCAGAACAACTTGCGGCCCTTGTTGGCTGCAATGCGCATACGCAGGGCGTTGAGCTTGATGAAGCCAGCAGCATCCGCCTGGTTGTAAGCGCCGCCATCTTCTTCGAAGGTGGCGATGTTGGCGTCGAACAACGACTCGTCGGACTTGCGACCGGTAACGATCACGTTGCCCTTGTACAGCTTCAGGCGAACCACGCCGTTCACGTGCACCTGGGAAGCGTCGATCATCTGTTGCAGCATCAGACGCTCAGGGCTCCACCAGTAGCCGGTGTAGATCAGGCTGGCATACTTGGGCATCAGCTCGTCTTTGAGGTGAGCCACTTCACGGTCCAGGGTGATCGATTCGATCGCCCGGTGGGCGCGCAGCATGATGGTGCCGCCTGGGGTTTCGTAGCAGCCACGGGACTTCATGCCCACGTAACGGTTCTCGACGATGTCGAGACGACCGATACCGTGTTCGCCACCAATACGGTTGAGGGTCGCCAGCACGGTGGCCGGGGTCATTTCGACGCCGTCCAATGCAACGATGTCGCCGTTACGGTAGGTCAGTTCCAGGTACTGCGGTTTATCTGGAGCGTTCTCCGGGGAGACGGTCCATTTCCACATGTCTTCTTCGTGCTCGGTCCAGGTATCTTCCAGCACGCCGCCTTCATAGGAGATGTGCAGCAGGTTGGCATCCATCGAGTACGGGGATTTCTTCTTGCCATGGCGCTCGATCGGGATCGCGTGCTTCTCGGCGTAGTCCATCAGCTTCTCGCGGGACAGCAGGTCCCACTCACGCCATGGAGCAATGACTTTTACCCCTGGCTTGAGGGCATAGGCACCCAGTTCAAAACGAACCTGGTCGTTGCCTTTGCCGGTGGCACCGTGGGAAATGGCGTCAGCACCGGTTTCATTGGCGATTTCGATGAGGCGTTTGGCGATCAACGGACGTGCGATGGAAGTACCCAGCAGGTACTCGCCTTCGTATACGGTGTTGGCACGGAACATCGGGAACACGAAATCACGCACGAATTCTTCGCGCAGATCGTCGATGTAGATTTCTTTGACGCCCATGGCTTGTGCCTTGGCGCGAGCCGGTTCGACCTCTTCGCCTTGACCCAGGTCAGCGGTGAATGTCACCACTTCACAGTTATAAGTATCCTGCAGCCACTTGAGGATCACCGAAGTGTCCAGGCCGCCGGAATACGCCAGAACGACCTTGTTTACGTCCGCCATGCCATCACTCCACGGGGTTCTACGGAAAGCCGATAAGTCTAACGCTGCGAGCGGATAAATTACAGAGGCGCGACAGCTTATGACGACGAAGCGACAGATTATGTCGAGCGGGCGACGATTTCGACGGGTTCAGGAGGTCGCTGCCGCGCCACCCGCAGAGCTGACTTGAGGGGCAGGATCGGCCGCAGGTTCGAGTCGTTCGAGCTGCACGCTGACCCGACGGTTTTTCGCCCGGTTGGCGGCACTGCTGTTGGGTGCCACTGGATAACGCTCGCCGTGAAAGCGCAGGGTCACCTGTGATTCCTGGATGCCGTTGGCCTTGAGGTATTCCATCACGGCCAGCGCCCTGCGTCGCGACAGGTCACGGTTGGTCAGGCGATTACCGCTGTTATCGGAATGGCCGTCAATTTGAATATGATTGACCGTCGGATCGGCCTTCATGAAGCTCAGCATGGCCTGCAAGCGGCTTTTCGCCTGTGCATCCAGTTCGATTCCGCCCCCTGGAAAACCTACCGCCGCCTGCTTCACCTGCTCGTAGTTCATTGGTAGCAATTTGGCTACGCAGCCCTGGTAATCGGCATAGGCCTTGCTGAAACTGACCGGCAGCAGGCGCACTTCCGACACTCGACCGTCAGGCGCGGAATGCCGGATCAACGGACTGCGGCCCTCCATCAAACCACCGATCAGGCGACCGGCCTGCGCCTGCGAACTGTTGAACAGCACCTCGCCACTGCCCAGCCTGACCGAACCCAGGTTGATGTCCGCGCGCCCTGGCTGCCAGGGTGCCGCCGCCGCCAGCAAGGTCGCCGAGCCACCACTGAGCATCGGGTTATAGGCTTTCAACCGAAAGGTGGCCTGCTCGCCCGCCCGCCGCACGAACTCGCCCGCACCAAAATCGGTGATCGGTTGGCTCAGGCGGCATTCGAACTTGTCGCCCTCGACCTTCCACTCAGTGCTCTCCAGGCGCGTCTGGAAAGTGAGTGCCATGGCAGGAAGGCTGGCGAACACACTGAGCAAGGCTAGATAACGCTGGCGCACGGGAGGCTCCACTGACTTCTGCAACAAAAAGACCGACACACATGTTTACGGCATACCTTGGTGATATCGGTTACGTCCGACAAAACTTGATAGCGAGTGCCTGCAAGAGTCTTTTCCGGTAGCATTCCCATGAGTTTGACCCGCCTGGAATCCCCAATGTCCGACCGCCTGACCCTGCTGCGTCCCGACGACTGGCATATTCATCTTCGCGATGGTGCTGCGTTGCCCAATACTGTCGCGGATGTCGCGCGCACCTTTGGTCGCGCCATCATCATGCCCAACCTGGTACCACCGGTGCGCAATGCCGCTGAAGCCGACGCCTACCGCCAGCGCATTCTCGCTGCGCGCCCGGCCGGCAGCCGCTTTGAGCCACTGATGGTGCTCTACCTGACCGACCGCACCACCGCGGACGAAATCCGCACCGCCAAGGCCAGCGGTTTCGTGCACGCCGCCAAGCTGTATCCGGCCGGTGCAACGACCAACTCGGACTCCGGTGTCACCAGTATCGACAAGATCTTCCCTGCGATCGAGGCCATGGCCGAAGTCGGGATGCCCTTGCTGATCCACGGTGAAATCACCCGCGGCGACGTCGACGTCTTCGATCGCGAGAAAATCTTCATCGACGAGCACATGCGTCGGCTCGTCGAGCGTTTTCCAACGCTCAAGGTGGTGTTCGAACACATCACCACCGGCGATGCCGTGCAGTTCGTCAACGAGGCCTCGGCCAACGTCGGCGCCACCATCACCGCGCACCACTTGCTGTACAACCGCAATCACATGCTGGTTGGCGGGATTCGCCCGCACTTCTACTGCCTGCCGATCCTCAAGCGCAACACCCACCAGGTCGCCCTGCTGGATGCCGCTACCAGTGGCAGTGAAAAGTTCTTCCTCGGTACCGACTCGGCTCCCCATGCCCAGCACGCCAAGGAAGCCGCCTGTGGCTGTGCCGGCTGCTACACCGCCTATGCCGCGATCGAGCTGTACGCCGAGGCGTTTGAACAGCGTAACGCGCTGGACAAGCTCGAAGCCTTCGCCAGCCTCAACGGCCCGCGTTTCTACGGCCTGCCAGCGAACACCGATCGCATTACCCTGGTCCGCGAAGAATGGACCGCCCCAACCAGCCTGCCCTTCGGCGAGCTGACTGTCATCCCGCTGCGCGCCGGTGAAAAACTGCGCTGGCGCCTGCTGGAGGAACACGCGTGAGTGAAGACCATTACGACGACGAACAGGAAGGTCAAGGTGGTGGCGGCTCGCGTCACCCGATGGCAGCCAGGTTTCGGGGATATCTGCCAGTCGTCGTTGACGTTGAAACCGGTGGTTTCAACTGTGCCACTGACGCCCTGCTGGAAATCGCCGCGACGACCATCGCCATGGACGAAAAGGGTTTTGTGTTCCCGGACCACACCTACTTCTTCCGTGTAGAGCCGTTCGAAGGCGCCAACATCGAAGCTGCGGCGCTGGAGTTCACCGGCATCAAGCTCGATCATCCGCTGCGCATGGCCGTGAGTGAAGAGACGGCCCTGACCGATATCTTCCGCGGCGTGCGCAAGGCGTTGAAAGCCAATGGCTGCAAACGGGCAATCCTGGTCGGCCACAACAGCAGTTTCGACCTGGGCTTCCTCAATGCCGCCGTGGCGCGCCTGGACATGAAGCGCAACCCGTTCCACCCGTTCTCCAGCTTCGACACCGCGACACTGGCGGGCCTGGCCTACGGCCAAACCGTGCTGGCCAAGGCCTGCCAGGCAGCAGACATCGACTTCGACGGTCGCGAGGCCCACTCGGCTCGCTACGACACCGAGAAGACCGCTGATCTGTTCTGCGGCATCGTCAACCGCTGGAAACAAATGGGCGGCTGGGAAGACTTCAACGACTGATCGGTCGCAGGTTTTTCTCAACCCACAAAAAAACCGGCCACTTGGGCCGGTTTTTTTGAGCCTGAGGCGCGTGGCTTACAGCTTGCCAGCGTTCTCGGACAGGTAAGCAGCAACGCCTTCTGGCGAAGCAGTCATACCTTTGTCGCCTTTTTTCCAGTTAGCCGGGCAAACTTCGCCGTGCTCTTCGTGGAATTGCAGCGCGTCGACCAGACGGATCAGCTCTTCCATGTTACGGCCCAGTGGCAGGTCGTTGACGATCTGCGAGCGGACAACACCTTTGTCGTCGATCAGGAACGCGCCACGGAAAGCTACGCCGCCTTCGGATTCAACGTCGTACGCCTTGGCGATGTCGTGCTTCATGTCAGCAGCCATGATGTACTGGACCTGACCGATGCCGCCGGCATTGATCGGGGTGTTGCGCCAGGCGTTGTGGGTGAAGTGCGAGTCGATCGACACCGCGATCACTTCCACGTTACGCGCCTTGAAGTCAGCCATGCGGTGGTCCAGAGCGATCAGCTCGGACGGGCAAACGAAGGTGAAGTCCAACGGGTAAAAGAACACCAGGCCGTATTTGCCTTTGATGGCCGAGGACAGGGTGAAGCTGTCGACGATTTCGCCATTGCCGAGTACGGCCGGTACGGTGAAGTCAGGGGCTTGTTTGCCTACGAGTACGCTCATTGGATATCTCCTGGTGTAGTGCGTGAAGAAAGGTAGCGATCCAGTCTGCCGCCGGTAAACGACAGCTTCGTGAAACGGCTACCGTTCGCAAAGACCGACCATCATACACTGCGTTTTTGACCTGTCGCCATGTAGCCGTTCGTCAGGCAAGTGACGAACGATCACAACAGGCACGGAAACCACTTTGACAATCATTCTCGTTAACATTAAGATCCATCGCAATTGAGCCATAACCAGCGATGGGTTCTCACTCTATGTATGTCTGCCTCTGCACTGGCGTCACCGACGGCAAGATCCGCGATGCAATCTACGAAGGTTGCTGTAGCTACCGTGAGGTGCGTGAAGCCACCGGCGTTGCCAGCCAATGCGGCAAATGCGCCTGCCTTGCCAAGCAGGTGGTTCGCGAAACCCTTGCCGACCTGCAGATGAGCCAGGCGGCGATTCCCTTTCCCGTAGAATTTTCCGCCGCATAAGTAACCCATTTCAGAGAACCGGACTTAGTGTCCGGTTTTTTTATGTCTGTAATTCAATCGCTTAGCGTCAGGATGCGGAACACAAACATTCTTATTCCGATTAATTTTCATATATTATTCAATAACTTAGGTTTGACACTAAGAAGTTGCAGGCTCAAACTCGGCCTTATATACCGCACTTAAGGACAGGACCCCCATCATGAAAGGCGACGTAACAGTCATCCAGCATCTCAACAAGATCCTTGCCAATGAGCTGGTCGCAATCAATCAGTACTTCCTGCATGCCCGCATGTATGAAGATTGGGGCCTGAACAAGCTGGGCAAGCACGAGTACAAAGAATCCATCGACGAGATGAAACACGCGGACAAGCTGATCAAGCGCATCCTGTTTCTCGAAGGCCTGCCGAACGTCCAGGACCTGGGCAAGCTGCACATCGGCGAGCACACCAAGGAAATGCTCGAGTGCGACCTGCGCATCGAGCGTACCGGTCACGCCGACCTGAAAACCGCCATCGCCCACTGCGAGACCGTTGGCGACTTCGGCAGCCGTGAACTGCTCGAAGACATTCTCGAGTCCGAGGAAGAACATATCGACTGGCTGGAAACCCAACTGGGCCTGATCGATAAAGTTGGAATCGAGAACTATCTGCAATCGCAGATGGGTGAATAACGCAAAGTTACCACCCATTAAAAAGCCCCGCCCTCTTATAGAGAGGCGGGGCTTTTTTTGATCTGCTGCGAGGGTTCGCTGGCAAACCAGCGCCTACACCACTTAGGCTTCGGTCTTGCCAGCAGCAGCCTTTTCCACAGCAGCCTTGATGGTCGACTGCAGCGAACCGTCAGCGGCCATTTCGGTCATGATGTCGCTACCGCCAACCAATTCACCACCGACCCACAGCTGTGGGAAGGTTGGCCAGTTGGCGTACTTTGGCAGGTTGGCGCGGATTTCCGGGTTCTGCAGGATGTCCACGTAAGCGAACTTCTCACCACAGCCCATGACGGCCTGCGCGGCTTTCGCGGAGAAGCCACATTGTGGGGCATTCGGCGAGCCTTTCATGTAAAGCAGAATGGTGTTGTTGGCAATCTGCTCTTTAATAGTTTCGATGATATCCATGGAGCACCTCGGCTGAACTTTTCCGACTCAGTTGTCGGCACGGTGGCGCATTGTAACGGAAAGACCGACGCGATGCTCGGTCTCCCCGACAGACATACCTAGGCCGCTGCCACCGTCACCGGCACACCATTGAGCGCTGCGTTTCCCGACAACTCATCAAGCTGACGCTCATCTGTCAGGTCGTTGGCGCTGGACCCCGGTTGCGCCGTGGCGATGCCCATCTGCACTCCAGGCCGGGCATGGCCCCAGCCGTGGGGCAGGCTGACCACGCCCCGCATCATCTCGGGACTGCCGAGCACCTCGACTTCGATCTCGCCGACCCGCGAACTGACCCGCACCCGCTGGCCGTCGCTGAGCCCGCGCTGAGCGAGGTCGTCCGGGTGCATCAACAACTGATGACGCGGCTTGCCTTTCACCAGGCGGTGGTAGTTGTGCATCCACGAATTGTTGCTGCGCACATGGCGTCGGCCAATCATCAACAACTCATCCGCCGCCGGCGCTTGCAGGGCGGCAAAGCGCTGCAGGTCCGCGAGTATCGCCGCGGGCGCCGCTTGCACGTGCTGGTTGGGCGTTTTCAGGCGCGGCCCCAGGTTGGCCTTCAGCGCCCCCAGGTCGACGCCATGGGGATGATCGAACAGGCTGGTCACCGACAGTTTGTGCTCGGAGGCATCACCGTAGCGACCGGCACGCAAGGCAAAGTCGATCATCTGTGCCGGTGGCAGCGTAGGCTTGAGTTCCTTGCCGGTCCTGGCCGCAAAGGCCTTGGCCAGGCCGACGAAGATCTCCCAATCATGCAGCGCACCCTCGGGCTTGGGCAGGATCGCCCGGTTGAAGCGGCTGACATTGCGCACCGCGAACATATTGAACGTGGTGTCGTAGTGATCGTTTTCCAACGCCGAGGTCGAAGGCAGGATCAGGTCGGCGTAACGCGTGGTTTCGTTGATGTACAGGTCGACGCTGACCATGAACTCCAGGCCGTCCAGCGCCTGCTCCAGCTGCCGGCCATTGGGCGTCGACAACACCGGATTGCCTGCAACCGTGATCAGTGCGCGAATCTGCCCCTCGCCGCCCGTGAGCATTTCTTCGGCCAGGGCCGACACCGGCAACTCACCCGCGTATTCCGGCCGCCCGGAGACCCGACTTTGCCACAGATTGAAATGCCCGCCCGAGGTCGACGCCACCAGGTCAACCGCCGGTTCAGTGCACAGTGCTCCGCCGACCCGGTCCAGGTTGCCGGTGACCAGGTTGATCAACTGCACCAGCCAATGACACAAGGTGCCAAAGGCCTGGGTCGAAACCCCCATGCGCCCATAACAGACCGCCGTCGGCGCGGCGGCAAAATCGCGCGCCAATTGGCGGATCTGCTCGGCCGGCACGGCACACAACGGGCTCATGGCCTCGGCATCGAATGGCGCAATCGCCTGGCACACCTGATCCAGCCCATCCACCGGCAAATGACTGTCGCGACCCAGGCCTTCGCTGAACAAGGTATTGAGCACGCCAAACAGCAACGCCGCATCGCCCCCAGGCCGAACAAATACATGCTGGTCGGCCATCGCTGCGGTCTCGCTGCGCCGCGGGTCGACCACCACCACTTTGCCGCCACGCGCCTGGATCGCCTTCAAGCGTTTCTCCACATCCGGCACGGTCATGATGCTGCCATTGGACGCCAGTGGATTAGCGCCCAGGATCAGCATGAAATCGGTGTGATCGATATCTGGAATCGGCAGCAGCAACCCATGGCCATACATCAAGTGGCTGGTCAGGTGATGGGGCAACTGATCGACGGACGTCGCGGAGAAGCGATTGCGGCTCTTCAGTAACCCAAGAAAATAATTGCTGTGGGTCATCAGCCCGTAGTTATGCACGCTGGGGTTGCCCTGATACACCGCCACCGCGTTCTGCCCATGACGCTCCTGGATCGTCGCCAGGCGCTCGGCGACCAGCACAAAGGCCTCGTCCCAACCAATCGCCTGCCACTCGTTGCCGACGCGCTGCATGGGCTGGCGCAGGCGATCGGGATCGTTCTGGATATCTTGCAACGCCACCGCCTTGGGGCAGATATGACCGCGACTGAAGCTATCCAGCGGGTCCCCCTTGATCGAAGTGATCTGCAGGCCCGCGTTGTCGCTGGCGGTGGTTTCGATGGTCAAGCCGCAGATGGCTTCACACAGGTGGCACGCACGGTGGTTAAGAGTCTTGGTCATGGCCAGTCTCTGTTTTATTCGGGGCAACCAGGGCGCGGTTGCGGGAGTAAAACTATGGGCCGAGTCCGACCACTGCACCAGCGACGTTCGTCTTGTGAATCGGCGGCCATCAGGCCTGCCGATAGCTCCCCGCCAGTTGGCGACCGGCAGGGCAAAAACCGACTGGTACGCCCGCCTGTGCGCTGCGCTCGATTGCCAAGGCGCGCGGGGGCAGTGTACAAAGGGCTTGCTGCTGTCAGGAAACAGGCTTCAAAAGCGCTACTGCGGTCACCCCGTAGCCCCTCTGAAATCCCCTAAACACCGTAGCCTATTGGTAAGGCGCGACATTTAATGTCAATATTGCGCCTTCCCCTATTTCGTCGCCCCGTGCGGCTTACGCCGCAGGTCTCGCCCGTTTTTTTAATTAAACAAGGCTTTGAGTATCTGCGGTCCGTTGCAAAAGGTAGTCAATGATGAGCGCAAGGCACTTTCTCTCCCTGATGGATTGCACGCCCGAAGAGCTGGTCAGCGTGATCCGTCGAGGCATTGAGCTCAAAGACCTGCGTAACCGCGGCGTACTGTTCGAGCCGTTGAAAAACCGCGTCCTGGGGATGATCTTCGAGAAGTCCTCGACCCGCACTCGCCTGTCGTTCGAAGCCGGCATGATCCAGCTCGGCGGCCAGGCCATCTTCCTCTCGCCGCGCGACACCCAACTGGGCCGTGGCGAACCGATTGGCGACTGCGCCATCGTCATGTCGCGCATGCTCGACGCCGTGATGATCCGCACCTTTGCCCACAGCACCCTGACCGAATTCGCCGCCAACTCCCGCGTGCCAGTGATCAACGGCCTGTCCGATGACCTGCACCCGTGCCAGTTGCTGGCCGACATGCAAACCTTCCTTGAGCATCGCGGTTCGATCCAGGGCAAGACCGTGGCCTGGATCGGCGACGGCAACAACATGTGCAACAGCTATATAGAAGCGGCCATCCAGTTCGACTTCCAGTTGCGCATCGCCTGCCCCGAGGGCTACGAGCCCAACCCGCAATTCGTGGCGGCAGCCGGCGATCGCGTGACCATCGTCCGCGACCCCAAGGATGCCGTGCGTGGTGCACACCTGGTGAGCACCGATGTCTGGACCTCCATGGGCCAGGAAGAAGAAACCGCCAAGCGCCTCAAACTGTTTGCGCCCTACCAGGTCAACCGCGCCCTGCTCGACCTGGCGGCCGAAGATGTCCTGTTCATGCACTGCCTGCCTGCCCACCGCGGCGAAGAAATCAGCCTCGACCTGCTCGACGACGGCCGCTCGGTGGCCTGGGACCAGGCAGAAAACCGCCTGCACGCGCAAAAGGCCTTGCTCGAATTCCTCGTTCCCCCGGCGTACCACCACGCATGAGTCATACATTACTGCTGAACCTGCGCAACCTGGCCTGCGGCTACCAGGACCAGCGCGTTGTCCAGAACCTCAACCTGCACCTCAATGCTGGCGACATCGGCTGCCTGCTTGGCTCCTCCGGTTGTGGCAAGACCACCACCCTGCGGGCCATCGCCGGTTTTGAACCGGTCCACGAAGGGGAAATCCAGCTGGCGGGAGAAACCATCTCCAGCGCCGGTTTCACCCTCGCCCCGGAGAAACGCCGGATCGGCATGGTGTTCCAGGACTACGCACTGTTCCCGCACCTGAGCGTGGCTGACAACATCGCCTTCGGCATTCGCAAGCACCCGCACAAAGACCGGGTCACCGCCGAGATGCTCGAACTGGTGAACCTGAAGAACCTCGGCAAGCGCTTCCCCCACGAGCTTTCCGGCGGCCAGCAACAACGGGTGGCCCTGGCTCGCGCACTGGCCCCGGAGCCGCAACTGCTGCTGCTCGATGAACCCTTCTCCAACCTCGATGGCGAATTGCGCCGCAAGCTCAGCCACGAAGTCCGCGACATCCTCAAGAGCCGTGGCACCAGTGCGATTCTGGTGACCCACGACCAGGAAGAAGCCTTCGCGGTCAGCGATCAGGTCGGGGTGTTCAAGGAAGGTCGGCTGGAGCAGTGGGACACGCCCTACAACCTGTACCACGAGCCACTGACACCTTTCGTCGCGAGCTTCATCGGCCAGGGTTACTTCATTCGTGGCCAGTTGCAGACCCCCGAGTCGGTGCAGACCGAACTTGGCGAGCTGCGTGGCAACCGCGCCTATACCTGGCCGACCGGCGGCGCCGTGGACGTGCTGCTGCGTCCCGACGATATCGTCTACGCCCCGGATAGCCCGCTGAAAGCGCGGATCATCGGCAAGACCTTCCTTGGCGCCTCGACGTTGTACCGCCTGCAACTGCCCACCGGCAGCCAGCTGGAATCGATCTTCCCGAGCCACGCCGACCACCTGGTGGGTGCCGATGTCGGCATTCGCGTGGCCGCCGAACACCTGGTGCTGTTCCAGGCATCCGGCAGCACCGCGGCACAGATACCGGCCGTCGAATCCGGAGTCCGCCGGTACAGCACCGCCAGTTGATCCACGCTCCTACACAGCCAGTCAGGCAGCGACGTCAGTGTCAGCCCAGCAGCAACGTCCCGCTGGCCACCAACGTCGCAGTCCCGCCAATCTTCACTCGATCGCCTTCCAGGCGACAGAACAACTCCCCGCCCCGCGCCGAACACTGATAGGCCGTCAGACTGGTTTTATCCAGTTGCCGCGCCCAGTAAGGAATCAGCAGGCAATGGGTCGAACCGGTGACCGGGTCTTCGTTGATGCCGATGGCCGGGGCAAAATAGCGCGAGACAAAATCATGCTGCGTGCCGCGCGCGGTGACGATTGCCCCCAGCCAGGGCAACTTCGCCAGGGCCGCCATGTCGGGCTGGCAATCGCGCACGGCCTGCTCCGATTCGAGCACCACAAACAACTCATTGGAACCCAGCACCTCGATGGGCTGCACCCCCAGCGCTGCGGCTATCAGCGGATTGGCCGCCACCGCACGCGGTGCGATCCTCGGGAAATCCAGCCATAGCTGCCCGCCTTCGCGGGTCACGCGCAACGGCCCGGATTTACTGATGAAGTCCAGGCTTTGCGACGGTTCCTCATACTGGTCGAACAACACATGGGCGCTGGCCAGGGTCGCGTGGCCGCACAACGGCACTTCCGTGGTCGGGGTGAACCAACGGATATGCCAACCCTGGGCCTCACGCACCACAAACGCGGTCTCGGCGAGGTTGTGCTCGGCGGCGATGTTTTGCATCAGTTCATCACTGAGCCAAGCCTCGAGCCGGTAGACCATCGCCGGGTTGCCACTGAACGGACGGTCGCTGAAGGCATCGACCTGATGAAACGCTAACTCCATGAGTGCTCTCCTTTTGTGTAGGCGAGCGCGAGCATGCAGCAGCGGTGGCTGGCTCACCAGTGACAGAGCCAGTGGATTTTCACCATACAGCGAACGGGTCAAGCCCGGCCGATGTCAGCGAACCTGGCCTGGGTATGTTCGGCCAGCACTGCAGCGGCCAATTCGACTTCCAGGCCGCGTCGACCGGCACTGACATAAATAGTCGCAAAAGCTTGGGCACTGCTATCGATAAAGGTACGCAGCCGCTTCTTCTGCCCCAACGGGCTAATTCCCCCCAATAAGTACCCGGTTGCCCGCTGCGCGGCAGCGGGGTCGGCCATCTCGACTTTCTTGACCCCTGCCGCATGGGCCAGCGCCTTCAAGTCCAGACTTCCGACGACCGGCACCACAGCGACCAGCAACTCGGCTTTCTCACTAGCCGCAAGCAAGGTCTTGAACACCTGGGCCGGCTGCAACCCAAGCTTTTCCGCCGCCTCCAACCCGTATGAAGCGGCCTTGGGATCATGTTCATAACTGTGTACACGATGTTCGGCACGAACTTTTTTCAGCAGATCCAATGCGGGGGTCATGGCAGCTCCAAGCCAACGAAAGAACAACAAATGCTGCGCCGGATTCTAGGTCATCACGCAGCAAAAGGCTCTAAGACCGCCCCGCTATCCAGTCGTCGGCGCTGCCGGCCAGGTAAATCTGCAACGTTGCCACCCCCCTCAAGACGCGATCATTCAGCCGAACAATAGTTGATTTGTGACTGACGGTTCACTTTCGACCTTTGACATCAGCGTTTCTTGTCTATATTTTTTCGTTTCCGAATACCATGCGAATAATCCTACGCAGCACCCAGCAGTAAGCCGAGACCAGGATGGGGATCCTGCCTTGGTGAAAATCGCGCCCGATCTCCTGTGGGACGAGCGCCCGACAACAACAAAAAACGAGGTTTTCATGACCACTGCTTTACAACAACCACCGCTCTCGAGCCAATGCATGGCCGAGTTCCTGGGGACTGCACTGCTGATCTTTTTTGGCACTGGCTGCGTCGCCGCTCTCAAAGTCGCGGGTGCCAGCTTTGGCCTGTGGGAAATCAGCATCATCTGGGGCGTCGGCGTCAGTATGGCGATCTACCTGACTGCGGGCGTTTCCGGTGCCCACCTGAACCCGGCCGTCAGCATCGCCCTGAGTATTTTCACCGATTTTGAAAAGCGCAAACTGCCCTTCTACATCTTGTCCCAGGTGGCGGGCGCCTTCTGTGGCGCGTTGTTGGTTTACACGCTTTACAGCAATCTGTTCTTCGATTTCGAACAAACCCAGCATATGCTTCGCGGCAGCCAGGCCAGCCTGGAGTTGGCGTCGGTATTCTCCACCTTCCCCAACCCGGCCCTGTCTACCGGCCAGGCGTTCCTGGTCGAGATGATCATCACCGCGATCCTGATGGGCGTGATCATGTCCCTGACCGACGATAACAACGGCCTGCCCAAGGGCCCGCTGGCACCGCTGCTGATTGGCCTGCTGATCGCCGTGATCGGCAGCTCGATGGGGCCGCTGACCGGCTTCGCGATGAACCCGGCACGGGATTTCGGTCCTAAACTGATGACTTTCTTCGCTGGCTGGGGTGAAATTTCCTTCACTGGCGGCCGGGATATTCCCTATTTCCTGATTCCGATTTTTGCTCCGATTGTCGGTGCCTGCCTCGGTGCTGCGGCCTATCGCGGGCTGATTGCCCGTCACCTGCCCGGCGCCGTACCTGCTACAACAAAGGCAGAACCGGCGATGGATGGCAAAACCCGAATTTCCTGATAGCGGCGGCGCGTGATCCTGCCCACCATTGATCACGCGCCCCGATCCACTCCCTTATTTCGTCCAAGGCAATCGACATGACCGACACACAGAATAAGAACTACATCATTGCCCTTGATCAGGGTACGACCAGCTCGCGCGCGATCATTTTCGACCGCGACGCCAACGTGGTCTGCACCGCTCAACGCGAATTCGCCCAGCATTACCCACAAGCCGGTTGGGTCGAACATGACCCGATGGAGATCTTCGCCACCCAGAGCGCGGTGATGGTCGAGGCCCTGGCACAAGCAGGCCTGCATCACGACCAGGTGGCCGCCATCGGCATCACCAACCAGCGCGAAACCACCGTGGTCTGGGACAAGACCAGCGGCCGGCCGATCTATAACGCCATTGTCTGGCAGTGCCGGCGCAGCACCGAGATCTGCCAGCAGCTCAAGCGCGACGGCCACGAGCAATACATCAGCGACACCACCGGCCTGGTCACCGACCCGTACTTTTCCGGCACCAAGCTGAAGTGGATCCTCGACAACGTCGAAGGCAGCCGGGAGCGTGCACGCAACGGCGAGTTGCTGTTCGGCACAGTCGACAGCTGGTTGATCTGGAAATTTACCGGCGGCAAGACCCACGTCACCGACTACACCAACGCCTCGCGCACCATGCTCTTCAACATCCACACCCTGGAGTGGGACGCGAAGATGCTCGAGCTGCTGGACATCCCACGCGAGATGCTGCCGCAGGTGAAGTCCTCGTCAGAAATTTATGGCCACACCAAGAGCGGCATTGCCATCGGCGGTATCGCCGGCGACCAGCAAGCGGCCTTGTTCGGCCAGATGTGCGTGGAGCCCGGCCAGGCGAAAAACACCTACGGCACTGGCTGCTTCCTGCTGATGAATACCGGCAGCAAGGCAGTCAAATCCAGCCACGGCATGCTCACCACCATCGCCTGCGGTCCGCGCGGTGAGGTGGCCTATGCCCTCGAGGGCGCAGTGTTCAACGGCGGCTCCACCGTGCAGTGGCTGCGCGACGAACTGAAGATCATCAACGACGCCCACGACACTGAGTACTTCGCCAACAAGGTCAAGGACAGCAACGGTGTGTACCTGGTGCCCGCCTTCACCGGCCTCGGCGCGCCGTACTGGGACCCCTATGCCCGCGGTGCCCTGTTCGGCCTGACTCGCGGCGTACGGGTCGACCACATCATTCGCGCAGCCCTGGAGTCGATTGCCTACCAGACCCGCGACGTGCTCGACGCCATGCAACAGGACTCCGGCGAACGCCTCAAGGCCTTGCGCGTGGACGGCGGTGCGGTGGCGAACAACTTCCTCATGCAGTTCCAGGCCGACATCCTCGGCACCCAGGTCGAGCGCCCGCAAATGCGCGAGACCACGGCACTCGGCGCTGCCTATCTGGCAGGCCTGGCCTGCGGCTTCTGGGCCAGTCTGGACGAACTGCGCGGCAAGGCAGTGATCGAGCGCGAATTCGACCCGCAACTGGAAGAAAGCGCCAAGGAAAAACTCTACGCTGGCTGGAAAAAAGCCGTCAGCCGTACCCGTGACTGGGAGCCGCACGAAGGCGAGGAGTAAGCCAAGGGCCGAACAGTGTTCGGCATCTAACTGGTCGGGAGGGGATTGATGCGGCATCATGGGCAAATTTTGCACGGCAGCCCAAAGGACGCCCCATGAATCTGCCTCCCCGTCAGCAGCAAATCCTCGAACTGGTCCGCGAACGCGGCTACGTCAGCATCGAGGAAATGGCCCAGTTGTTCGTTGTTACTCCGCAGACCATTCGCCGCGATATCAATCAGCTGGCCGAAGACAACCTGTTGCGCCGCTACCATGGCGGCGCAGCCTATGATTCCAGCGTGGAAAACACTGCGTACGCCATGCGTGCCGACCAGATGCGCGACGAAAAGCAGCGCATCGGTGAAGCCATCGCCCGGCAAATTCCCGACCACGCCTCGTTGTTCATCAATATCGGTACCACCACCGAGTCCATCGCCCGGGCGCTGCTCAACCACAACCACCTGAAAATCATCACCAACAACCTGCACGTGGCCTCGATGCTCAGTGCCAAGGATGATTTCGACGTGCTGCTCACCGGCGGCACCGTGCGCCGCGACGGCGGGGTTGTCGGCCAGGCCAGTGTCGATTTCATCAACCAGTTCAAGGTCGACTATGCCCTCGTGGGCATCAGTGGCATCGACGAAGACGGCAGCCTGCTGGACTTTGATTACCAGGAAGTGCGGGTATCCCAGGCAATCATCGCCAATGCCCGACAAGTGATCTTGGCGGCTGACTCCAGCAAGTTCGGACGCAACGCCATGATTCGCCTGGGACCGATCACCCTGATCGATTGCCTGGTGACTGATCAGGAGCCCGTGCCCGCCCTCGCCCAGCTGCTGAGCCAGAACAAGATTCGCATGGAAGTCGTTTAGTCGCCTCACCTCTTCATCGTCCCTCCAGACGCCATCGCGAGCAGCGCAACCCTTGCTCGCGATAGCCCCTGCTCATGCCCCACCCGCATAAATGTTCGAAATTCTTCCTTTTTTGCCACTTCGATGAGTTTTTTCAATCGAAGCGGACTGGCTGTGGGCGACTTTATGGGCTACCATTTTCGCAAATGAACATTAATGTTCGTATTCCAATACATAAAGCCAAAAATGCCCGAGGCCTGCCGATGCCCACTTCCACCTTGCCGACACCCCCACTTGCCGAGATCTATGACGTCGCCGTGATTGGTGGCGGGATCAATGGCGTCGGGATTGCGGCGGATGCTGCCGGCCGCGGGCTTTCGGTGTTCCTTTGCGAAAAGGACGACCTGGCCAGCCACACCTCGTCCGCCAGCAGCAAGCTGATCCACGGCGGCCTGCGCTATCTGGAACACTATGAGTTCCGCCTGGTGCGCGAAGCCCTGGCCGAACGCGAAGTGCTGCTGGCCAAGGCCCCGCATATCGTCAAGCAGATGCGCTTTGTCCTGCCGCACCGCCCGCACCTGCGCCCGGCCTGGATGATTCGCGCCGGCCTGTTCCTCTACGACAACCTGGGCAAACGGGAAAAGCTCGCCGGTTCCAGAAGCCTGAAGTTCGGTGCCGACAGCGCCTTGAAAAGCGAAATCAGCAAGGGCTTCGAGTACTCCGACTGCTGGGTCGACGACGCCCGCCTGGTGGTACTCAATGCCATGGCCGCCCGTGAGAACGGCGCCCACGTGCACACCCAGACCCGCTGCGTCAGCGCCCGACGCAGCAAGGGTCTGTGGCACCTGCACCTGGAGCGCGCCGATGGCAGCCTGTTCTCGATCCGCGCCAAGGCGCTGGTGAACGCTGCCGGCCCCTGGGTTGCCAAGTTCATTCGCGATGACCTGAAGATGGAATCGCCCTACGGTATTCGCCTGATCCAGGGCAGCCACCTGATCGTGCCCAAGCTGTACGAAGGTGAGCACGCGCACATCCTGCAAAACGAAGATCAGCGCATCGTGTTCACCATTCCGTACCTCAATCACTTCACCCTGATTGGCACCACGGACCGCGAGTACACCGGCGACCCGGCCAAAGTGGCGATCACCGAGGGCGAAACCGATTACCTGATCCAGGTAGTCAATGCGCACTTCAAGCAACAGGTCAGCCGTGACGACATCCTGCACACCTATTCCGGTGTGCGCCCGTTGTGCAACGACGAATCCGACAACCCATCGGCCGTGACCCGCGACTACACCCTGGCCCTGTCCGGCAACGGTGAAGAGGCGCCCCTGCTGTCGGTGTTCGGCGGCAAGCTGACCACCTACCGCAAGCTCGCCGAGTCGGCCATGGCCCAGTTGGCGCCCTACTTCAAGCAGATGAAACCGAACTGGACCGCCCAGGCAACCCTGCCTGGCGGCGAAGACATGAGCACCCCGCAGGCCCTGAGCGCCTTGATTCGCGACAAGTTCGACTGGGTCCCCACGGAAATCGCCCGCCGCTGGGCCACCACTTACGGCAGCCGCACCTGGCGCATGCTCGAAGGCGTACAGGGCTTGAACGACATGGGCGAGCACCTGGGTGGCGGGCTCTACAGCCGTGAAGTCGATTACCTGTGCCAGCAGGAATGGGCCACCACCGCCCACGATATTCTCTGGCGGCGCACCAAGCTGGGCCTGTTCACCACGGCCGACGAACAGGCAAACGTGCAGCAGTACCTGCACAAGCTCGAAGTCAACCGCAGCAAGATCGAAGCGGCCTGATCGACAGCCAATACATAAAAAGCCCCTGGATTCCGCGATCCAGGGGCTTTTTATTTTCTACATTGCGTTGAAGCCGCGAAAAATTCATTCGGTTTTCCGAACGCGACCCGGCAGTCAATTCGGTTAACCGGATCAGGCGTAGGGATTAGTTTCGCCACAAATATTTAATAACCTTATAAATCAACAATTTAGGCATTTAACCCTGGCCTGGCACGACTCATGCTCTACACTCTTGGACGAACGCCTGAGATGCCAACACTTCAGGAGCTCCCCAGGCGTTCAGCAGTACTAGAGAGCCGAAGAACTGGCTCCATAAAAAAAACAATGTCGAGGAAAATTTGATGCGTATCGTTCCCCATATCCTGGGCGCAGCCATCGCTGCCGCTCTGATCAGCACGCCAGTTTTCGCCGCCGAGCTCACCGGCACCCTGAAGAAGATCAAAGAGTCCGGCACCATCACCCTGGGCCATCGCGACGCTTCCATTCCGTTTTCCTACATTGCAGACGCTTCTGGCAAACCAGTCGGCTACTCCCACGACATCCAGATGCAAGTCGTCGAAGCCCTGAAAAAAGACCTGGACCTGCCGAACCTGCAAGTCAAATACAACCTGGTCACCTCGCAAACCCGTATTCCGCTGGTGCAGAACGGCACCGTTGACCTCGAGTGCGGTTCCACCACCAACAACGTCGAGCGTCAGCAACAAGTTGACTTCTCGGTCGGCATCTTCGAAATCGGTACGCGCCTGCTGTCCAAGAAGGACTCCAAGTACAAGGATTTCGACGATCTTAAAGGCAAGAACGTCGTGACCACCGCTGGCACCACGTCCGAGCGCATCCTCAAGTCGATGAACGCCGACAAGCAGATGGGCATGAACGTGATCTCCGCCAAGGACCACGGCGAATCCTTCCAGATGCTGGAATCGGGCCGCGCCGTTGCCTTCATGATGGACGACGCCCTGCTGGCCGGTGAAGCGGCCAAGGCCAAGAAAGCTTCCGACTGGGAAGTGACTGGCACGCCACAGTCCTATGAAATCTATGGCTGCATGGTGCGCAAAGGCGACGAGCCGTTCAAGAAAGCGGTCGATGATGCCATCAAGGCCACCTACGCTTCGGGCAAGATCAACAAGATCTACGACACCTGGTTCCAGGCGCCAATCCCGCCTAAAGGCCTGAACCTGAACTTCCCGATGAGCGACGAGCTCAAGGCGCTGATCGCCAATCCGACCGACAAAGCGGCTGACGACAAGAAATCCTGATTTCTGACTAGTCTTACCTCCTGAGAGGGCCAATGCCCTTTCGGGAGGTTGTCACTACCTGCTGGCATTTTTGGAAACACTCGAACCGGTGGTTGTCGAGCCGACCGCGTGTGCCCGACCGTCAACGTCGGGTGGGAACGGAGTTCCCCCAGGCAGGTGCTTGAACATCGATTGAATCCGAGGGGAGACCCTAATGAATTACAACTGGGATTGGGGCGTGTTCTTCAAGTCCACCGGCGTGGGCAGCGAGACCTATCTCGACTGGTTCATTTCCGGGCTGGGCTGGACCATCGCTATCGCCATCGTGGCCTGGATCATTGCATTGCTGCTGGGCTCGGTACTGGGCGTAATGCGCACCGTACCGAACCGCATCGTGTCAGGCATCGCGACCTGCTACGTAGAACTGTTCCGTAACGTGCCGCTGCTGGTTCAGCTGTTCATCTGGTACTTCCTGGTGCCCGACCTGCTGCCACAAGACCTGCAGGACTGGTACAAACAGGACCTCAACCCGACCACCTCGGCCTACCTGAGCGTTGTCGTGTGCCTGGGCCTGTTCACCGCCGCCCGGGTCTGCGAACAAGTGCGCACCGGTATCCAGGCGCTGCCCCGCGGCCAGGAATCGGCTGCTCGCGCCATGGGCTTCAAGCTGCCGCAGATCTACTGGAACGTGCTGCTGCCCCAGGCCTATCGCATCATCATTCCACCGCTCACCTCGGAATTCCTCAACGTCTTCAAGAACTCGTCCGTGGCCTCGCTGATCGGCCTGATGGAACTGCTCGCGCAGACCAAGCAGACCGCCGAGTTCTCCGCCAACCTGTTCGAAGCCTTCACCCTGGCGACCCTGATCTACTTCACCCTGAACATGAGCCTGATGTTGCTGATGCGCGTGGTCGAGAAGAAAGTTGCAGTGCCGGGCCTGATTTCCGTAGGGGGTAAATGATGGAATTCGACTTCTCGGGCATCATCCCGTCCCTGCCGGGCCTGTGGAACGGCATGGTGATGACCCTGCAATTGATGGCGCTGGGCGTCGTCGGCGGGATCATCCTCGGTACCATCCTGGCATTGATGCGCTTGTCCCACAACAAGTTGCTGTCGAACCTTGCCGGTGCCTACGTCAACTACTTCCGTTCGATCCCGCTGCTGCTGGTGATCACCTGGTTCTACCTGGCGGTGCCGTTCGTGCTGCGCTGGATCACCGGCGAAGACACCCCGATCGGCGCGTTTGCC
Source organism: Pseudomonas sp. NPDC087626 (assembly GCF_044743405.1). Classification (NCBI taxonomy): domain Bacteria; kingdom Pseudomonadati; phylum Pseudomonadota; class Gammaproteobacteria; order Pseudomonadales; family Pseudomonadaceae; genus Pseudomonas; species Pseudomonas sp. NPDC087626. Next base: position 117,041 of record NZ_JBIUWJ010000003.1, on the reverse strand, counting down.
TCCTGCATCGTGGCCTTCATGATGTTCGAAGCGGCGTACTTCTGCGAAATCGTCCGTGCCGGTGTGCAGTCGATTCCCAAGGGCCAGATGGGCGCCGCCCAGGCCCTGGGCATGACCTATGGCCAGATGATGCGTTTGATCATCCTGCCCCAGGCATTCCGCAAGATGACACCGCTGTTGCTGCAACAGAGCATCATCCTGTTCCAGGACACCTCGCTGGTCTACGCCGTCGGCCTGGTGGACTTCCTCAACGCTTCGCGGGCCAGTGGCGACATCATTGGCCGTTCCAATGAGTTCCTGGTATTCGCCGGTCTCGTGTACTTCATCATCAGCTTTGCCGCCTCGCAGCTGGTCAAGCGTCTGCAAAAAAGGTTCGCCGTATGATCTCTATCAAGAATATCAACAAGTGGTATGGGGACTTCCAGGTGCTGACTGATTGCAGCACCGACGTCAAGAAAGGTGAGGTGATCGTGGTGTGCGGGCCGTCCGGCTCCGGCAAGTCGACCCTGATCAAGTGCGTCAATGCCCTGGAACCGTTCCAGAAAGGCGACATCGTGGTCGACGGCACTTCGATTGCCGACCCCAAGACCAACCTGCCGAAACTGCGCTCGCGCGTTGGCATGGTGTTCCAGCACTTCGAACTGTTCCCGCACCTGACCATCACCGAAAACCTGACCATCGCGCAGATCAAGGTGTTGGGCCGCAGCAAGGAAGAAGCCACCAAGAAAGGCCTGCAACTGCTCGAGCGCGTCGGCCTCTCGGCCCACGCCCACAAGCATCCGGGCCAGCTCTCCGGTGGTCAGCAGCAGCGTGTGGCGATCGCCCGCGCACTGGCCATGGACCCGATCGTCATGCTGTTCGACGAACCGACCTCGGCGCTGGACCCGGAAATGGTTAACGAAGTGCTGGACGTCATGGTGCAACTGGCCCACGAAGGCATGACCATGATGTGCGTGACCCACGAAATGGGCTTCGCCCGCAAAGTAGCGGACCGGGTGATCTTCATGGACGCCGGCAAGATCATCGAAGACTGCCCTAAGGAAGAGTTCTTCGGCGACATCAGCGCTCGCGCCGAACGTACACAGCACTTCCTGAACAAGATCCTGCAGCACTAAGCAGCACACCGCTCCTCGCCCCCGTGTAGGAGCGAGCTTGCTCGCGATGGTGGGTCAGCTACATCACTGTTGACTGACACTCCATCGCGAGCAGGCTCGCTCCTACACAGGGACTGCGCGGATTTGTAGATTTGTGTTGTGGTTGACCCAAGGCATCTGTGATGAAATGCGACCCCACTCTTTATCGCGCCGCACCGCCATCACTCGCCGTGAAACCTCGTCTGATCCGCCACCTGTTCCTGCCGCCGCTGATCATCCTGCTGATGCTCGCACTGGGGCTGCTCGGCTTCTGGATCAGTGAGCACTACGGCATTCGCAGCCTCGGCGAAAACGGCCAACGCCAGCTGGAACTGCACGCCCGTGCGGTGGAAAGCGAGATCAGCAAATACACCTACCTGCCTAGCCTGCTGGAACTCGAATCGAGTGTTTCGCAGTTGCTGGCCGAACCGTCGCCGGAACACCGGCAAGCGGTCAATAATTACCTTGAAGGCCTGAACCGGCGCAGCCGCAGTCGGGCCATCTACGTGATGGACACCACCGGCCGAGTCCTGGCCACCAGCAACTGGCGCGACGTCGACAGTTACCTGGGCGAAGACCTGTCCTTCCGTGCCTATTTCCAGAACGCAGTACGCGGCCAGCCCGGGCGCTTCTACGGGATCGGCAGCACCAACGGCGAACCCGGCTACTACCTGGCCCACGGCCTCGAAGAGCAAGGCAAGATCATCGGCGTCGCGGTGGTCAAGGTGCGCCTGGAAGCCCTGGAAGAACGCTGGCAGCGCGCCCGCCTGGAAGCCTTCGTCAGCGATGAGAACGGCATCATCATTCTCTCCAGCGACCCGGCGCGACGGCTCAAGGCCGTGCGTCCACTGAGCGACGACACCAAGGAGCGCCTGGCCCGCAGCCTGCAATACTACTGGTTCCCGCTCAATGAGCTGGAGCCGCTGGCCCGCGAACGCCTGGCCGAAGGCGTGGAGAAACTGACCTTCCCGGCCAACGCCGAAGTGGTCTCCGACGACGAGGCCATCAGCTACCTGTCGCAGACCCGCCCCCTGAGCGACACACCGTGGAATTTCACCCTGCTGACACCGCTCCAGGACCTGCGGCGCGAGGCGATCAACCAGGGCATCCTGGTCGCAGTGGCCTTCGCCCTGGTGGCGTTCCTGCTGATCGCCTGGAACGAGCGCCGCAAGGTCATCGCCACCCGCCTCGCGGCCCGGGAAGCCCTGCAGGAAGCCAACAATCAACTGGAGCGACGGATAACCGAACGCACCACTGACCTGCGAGCCAGCAACGAACGCCTCAAGGGCCAGATTCGCGAACGACGCCTGGCCGAGGAAACCCTGCGCCATGCCCAGGATGAATTGGTACAGGCCGGTAAACTGGCGGCCATCGGCCAAATGTCCACCAGCATTGCCCATGAACTGAACCAGCCCCTGGCGGCGTTGCGCACCCTGTCCGGCAACACCGTACGGTTTCTCGAACGTGGCCAACTGGACACCGCCAGTGCCAACCTGAAAACCATCAATGAACTGATCGATCGCATGGGTCGCATCACGGCCAGCCTGCGCTCCTTTGCCCGGCGCGGCGACGACAAGGGCCAGGCCAGCCTGGGCAAAGCGGTCGATGCGGCCCTGCAACTGCTGGGCGCGCGCCTGGAACACAGCGGCCTGCAGTTGCACCGCGCGTTCACTGACGAACAAGTGTCGATCGACCAGACCCGCCTGGAGCAGATCCTGGTCAACCTGATCGGCAATGCCCTGGATGCCATGCAGGCGCAAGCTGCGCCCCAATTGTGGCTCGAGGGTGAGGCAGTGGACGGCAAGTACCGGCTGCACGTACGCGACAACGGCCACGGCATTGACGCCGAGGCGCGCAAGCATCTGTTCGAACCCTTCTTTACCACCAAGCCTGGTGAACAGGGCCTGGGCCTCGGCCTGACCCTGTCGGCAAGCCTGGCCGCCGCGACCGGCGGCAGCCTGGGTGTCGAACACCCGGCCAGCGGTGGTACCGCATTTGTCCTCAGCTTACCCTTGGTAAGCCCCCTGCCCGTCGAGCCGATATGAACAACGATCTTAGTGTGCTGATCGTCGAAGACGATCCCCATGTCCTGCTCGGTTGCCAGCAGGCCTTGGCCCTGGAAGACATCCCCTGCACTGGCGTTGGCAGCGCTGAAGAAGCCCTGGCGCAGGTGGGCGACAACTTTGCCGGGATCGTCATCAGCGACATCCGCCTGCCGGGCATCGATGGCATGGAGCTGCTGGGTCGGCTCAAGGCTCGCGATCGCAGCTTGCCGGTGGTGCTGATCACCGGGCACGGCGACATTTCGATGGCTGTCGACGCCATGCAAAAAGGCGCCTACGACTTCATGGAGAAACCCTTCTCCCCCGAGCGCCTGGTGGACGTTGCCCGACGTGCCCTGGAGCAACGCAGCCTGGCCCGCGAAGTCAGCTCCTTGCGCCGGCAACTGGCTGAACGCGACTCACTGGAAGGCCGGATCATTGGGCGCTCGCCCGCCATGCAGCACCTGCGCGAACTGATCGCCAACGTCGCCGACACGTCGGCCAACGTGCTGATCGAAGGCGAGACCGGCACCGGCAAGGAGTTGGTTGCCCGTTGCCTGCACGACTTCAGTCGCCGCCAGGCCCAGCCTTTTGTCGCACTGAACTGCGGTGGCCTGCCGGAAAACCTGTTTGAAAGCGAAATCTTCGGGCATGAGGCGAACGCCTTTACCGGCGCCGGCAAACGGCGGATCGGCAAGATCGAACATGCCAACGGCGGCACCTTGTTCCTCGACGAAGTGGAAAGCATGCCGTTGCCCCTGCAGATCAAACTGCTGCGGGTATTGCAGGAACGCACCCTGGAGCGCCTGGGTTCGAACCAGAGCGTGGCGGTCGATTGCCGGGTGATTGCCGCCACCAAGTCCGACCTCGACGAACTGGGCCGCGCCGGCCAGTTCCGCAGCGACCTGTATTACCGCCTCAACGTGGTGACCCTGGAGCTGCCGCCGCTGCGCGAACGCCGCGAGGACATCCTGCAACTGTTCGAGCACTTCCTGCAGCAATCATCGCTGCGCTTCGACCGCGCTGTCCCGGACCTGGACAACCAGACCCTGTCGCACCTGATGAGCCACGACTGGCCGGGCAACGTGCGCGAACTGCGCAACGTCGCCGAACGCTTTGCCCTCGGCCTGCCGGCGTTCAAGAAGTCCGGCGCCACTGGCGCAGCCCAGGGCCTGGGGTTTTCCGAGGCGGTGGAAGCCTTCGAGCGCAACCTGCTGAGCGATGCCTTGCAACGCAGCGGCGGCAACCTGACCCAGGCCAGCCTGGAATTGGGCATGGCCAAGACCACGCTGTTCGACAAGGTCAAGAAGTACGGCCTCAGCCACTAACCCAGCGAGAACAGTCGTGGATCTATTGTTGAAAGCGGCCCTTGGCGCGGCGGTGGTGGTGATAATCGCCGCCCTGGCCAAGACCAAAAACTACTACATCGCCGGCCTGGTGCCGCTGTTTCCGACCTTCGCCCTGATCGCCCACTACATCGTCGGCAAGGGCCGCTCGCTGGACGACCTGAAGACCACCATCGTGTTTGGCATGTGGTCGATCATTCCGTACTTCGTGTACCTGGCGACCCTGTATGTGATGGTCGATCGCATGCGCCTCGAGGCATCGCTGGCCGTGGCGGCCGTGGCTTGGTTGGTGGCGGCGACGGCGCTGGTCAGCGTCTGGGTTCGCCTGCACAGCTGATCGCAATCCCCTGTCACAGCCGTGCAGGAGCGCCCGCGATTGCTGGCCCATCCCTTGCATTTATCCCCCGAAGCCCATCGGCCGGCCTTCATAATCGATGAAGTCGGTGTCCGGGAGGGGTGCAAGGATGAACACTGACCTTGAACATTTTAGATCTCGACCACAGCCTGACTGCCCAGGCACCGATCGCAAAATTGCTCGACAGCGGTCGCGCCAAACGCCTGGACCTGCTCGACCTCGGCCCGAAATTGCGGCTCTGGTCCAGTGAACGCACCTGGCTGCGCTTTTGCGAACGCCTGCGACAACGCCCCCGGCACAGCGGCCCGCAGCCGGAAATCTTCTTCGTCGGCTCCGGCGACTACCACCATTTGACCCCGGCCTTTCTGACCGACTTGCCGGAACCAACCAGCCTGATCCACCTCGACAACCACCCTGACTGGGTCCGGTTCGCGCCGCGTCGGCATTGCGGCTCATGGGTCAACCAGGCACTGAAACTGCCGAACATCCAGCGCATCGTCACCCTAGGCCCGTGTAGCGAGGACCTGCAAAACCCCCAGCTCAAGGGCGGCAACCTGAGTGCGCTGAGCCGCGGCGTATTGCAACTGTTCCCCTGGCAGCACGCGCCGTCGAGGATTTGGGGGCGGGTCGGCGATGGGGCCGGGCATCGACAGCAGGAAAACCTGCTGCACTGGCACAACCTGGCGGATCTGGACTGGCCAGCATTTCTCCAGCAACTGATCGCCAGCCTGCCTACGCAAGCAGTGTGGATCACTATCGACAAGGATGTGCTGGCCAGTGCGGACGCCGCGACCAACTGGGATCAAGGCGCCATGCGGTTGAGCCATCTGGTGCAGGCGATACGCATGCTGGCAGCCGACAAACGCATCCTCGGCATCGACATCTGTGGCGACTACGCCAGCCCGGGCTTCAGCAATGTCCTGAAACGCTGGGAAGCCAGGTCCGACCAGCCCCCAGCCGAGCGCTGGAGCGAAGCCGACCTGCTGCACAATGCCGCGACCAACCAAACCCTGATCGAGTTATTCGAGGAGCTGTTCCCATGACCTTCACGGTGATCGTACTGGTAGCGATTTCCATTGTGCTGGACGTCATCGGCCAGCTCTGTTTCAAGCTCGGCCTGGACCGTTTGCCGGAGCTCGAAGGCGGGTTTCGCCTGAATGCGTTCTGGGGCCAGGTGTTCAACACACCGCTGCTGTGGTGCGGGGTCGTCACCTACGTGATCGAGTTCTTCATCTGGCTCGAAGCCCTGTCCAGGGCGCCGCTGAGCCTGTTGTTTCCGGCGGCGGCGCTGGCCTATTGCGGCGTGGTATTGGCGGGCAAGGTGATCCTTGGCGAACACGTCAGCCGCCGGCGCTGGCTCGGCACTCTGGTGATTACGGCGGGCGTCATGCTCGTGTGTGCCGTCAATGCATAAGAATCGAGCGATGATCAGCCGCAAAGCCGACTGGCTACACGAACGCCTCGGCACCGTTGTCCTATGGGTACTCTTGATCGTATTGGAAAGCGCGGGCCAGATCGCGACCAAGGTCGGTGGCGATCAACTGGGGCAAATGGACTTCAACCTGCAATGGCTGCTGGCAGTGGCGGGAAACGTCGGAGTCTGGCTGGCAATTGCCTGCTACTTCGGTGCGTTCTTCGTGTGGATGCTGATTCTGCGGCGCAGTCATTTATCCCTGGCCTTTCCCCTGAGTTCACTGGTGTTCGTTGGCGTATTGTTGGGGTCCTGGCTTTGGTTGGGAGAACACATCAGCCTGCTGCATTGGGTGGGGGTGGCGGTGATCATGGGAGGAATTGTGTTGTTGGCTGGAGGTGAAGAAGCCTGAAGGTTGGGCTCCTCCCTCTTTCGTTCGGCGCCTCCAGGGGGCAATAAGATCAAGCACCAAAGCAAGGCGGATACGCATCCCCCTATGGGGCTGGTTTTCCAGCAATCCAGAGTCAGTCGAATGTATAGGCAAGCGCCACCTGCACTTCGCCCTGGCTCCTATCGCCAACGGCTTTGACGATGCTGCTGTCCGCCGCGTGCCCCATCAGGCGAATCCAGCTAGCGCTGCTCAACAGCGACCAGTTCAGCGCCAGGGGAAACTCGAAGCTCTGGGTCAACGTGACTTTCTGCAAACCGCCACCGGCGTTGTACGGGGCGATCCCCGAAGATCGGGCCTCATCACCATCCACGCCAAAAAACGTCTGGTTCTGCCGGGCATCGGCGAAATGCGCAGTCAGGTTATTGCTGCCGATCACCCCGCCGCCCAGTGGATAACCCGCCTCGCCACCCACTCTTGCCAACACACCCCCGCCGCGCCCGCCAACCGCCTGACCGACGAACGCGAATACCCGCCAGAAATCAGCCGGGGCGTACTGTACAAACCCGCCCAACACTCCCCTGCCAGGCACATCACGCAAGCCCTGCAATTCACCGTTGGAGGTGCGACCTGGCAGGTAGTTGACGAACGGACCGGCGGCGAAACCGCTGACGCTCAGCGCGTCCCAGGTCATCCCGTCATCGGTGCCCAGGCTTACATCGCCCCAACCCAAATCAAGGTACGGCACCGGCCGGGTTTCATAACCAGTGCCGCTCGGGTCGCGAGGCTGGTAGCTGAGGCCGGAACCAACTTCGCCGGTGATGTCATCGGCCATGGCGCGGGCCGAAAGGCAGGTCAGCGCAGCGATCAATGCAACAGTAATCCTCGACATGAGGTGATTCCTGAAACGGGATTGGCGCGCATCAATCCCCGGATTGCCTCGACCACGCAAGCACTCATGTTGATTGTAGGAGCCTATAAAAATTGTAGCTGCGCCTACACCAAAACTCGCCAACCCCCCGGCCCCACGAGACCAGGCACGACTGGCACAGTCCCTGCTCTACCCCTTGGCAAGCGCACAACGCGCACCCAGCCCAATAGGTACAACAGATGATTGACTGGCATATCGTGTGTGATTTCGACGGGACCATCACCCGCACCGACGTGATCGACAGCATCCTCCAGCGTTTCGCCGACCCGGGCTGGAAGGCGATCGAAAACTCATGGGTGGCGGGCGACATCGGCTCTCGTGAGTGCCTCAGCCGCCAGCTTTCGCTGGTAAAGGCCACACCAACCGAACTGCTCGACCTCTTCGACACTATCGAAATCGATCCGGACTTCCCCGACTTTGTCGACCACGTCATCGGCCTCGGCGCGTCCTTCGAAGTGGTCAGCGACGGCATCGAACAAGCCATTGCAAGGATCCTGGCACGCCACTACGCGAGTCTCTTGCCGATTCTCGCCAACCGCTTGCGCCAGATCGACTGCAGCCAATGGCGCATCGACTTCCCGCATGCCAGCGATGCCTGTCGCGCCGCTGCTGGCAACTGCAAGTGCAGGTCTACAGCCACTGCCCGTCGGGTGCTGGTGATCGGTGACGGCCAGTCCGACATGTGCGTAGCCGCCACCGCGGATTTCGTGTTCGCCAAGGATCGCCTGGCCGAGCACTGCAAACGTAACAGCATTGCTTACGCCCGCTTCGACAGCTTCGCCGAACTTCCAGCCCTGCTGGCCCTGCTGCCAAGCGTCAGCACCACCAACGCCACGTATTTCAATCTCGACACCCAGGAGCCCTTCCACCATGCCTGATATTCGAATCGCCACCGCCGAAGACCAGATACTTCTGGAAAAAGAAGCTCGGTACTGCTCCTACGGCGACACCGTTCACTACATCGAGCCCCCCCGAATTTTCAGCCGCTGTAAAGGTTCCTATGTCTGGGACACTAGCGACCAAGCCTACCTCGACCTGCAGATGTGGTACTCGGCGGTCAACTTCGGCTACGCCAACCCGCGCCTGAACAATGCGCTGAAACAGCAGATCGATGCCTTGCCACAAATCGCCAGCCAGTATCTGCACAAGGGCAAGATTGAGCTCTCGGAGATGATCGCGGTCGACGCAAAGAACAAGTTCGGACTCGACGGGCGCGTGCACTTCAACGTAGGTGGCTCACAGTCCATCGAGGACTCGTTGAAAATCGTACGCAACGCCTCTCAGGGCAAAAGCCTGATGTTCGCCTTCGAGGGTGGTTATCACGGGCGCACACTCGGTGCTTCGTCGATCACCTCCAGTTATCGCTATCGACGCCGCTATGGCCATTTCGGCGAACGCGCCAACTTCGTCCCGTTTCCGTACCACTTTCGCGGTCCGAAAGGCATGACCAAGGAAGAGTACGGCAGTCACTGCGTGAAGCAATTCGCCAGGTTGTTCGAGACTGAATACAACGGCGTCTGGGACCCGAAAGTCGGCCAGTGCGAATACGCTGCGTTCTATGTCGAACCGATCCAGGGTACCGGCGGCTATGTCATCCCGCCGGTGAACTTCTATAGCGAACTTAAGCATGTACTGGACCAACACGGCATTTTGCTAGTGGTCGACGAAATCCAGATGGGCTTCTACCGCACCGGCAAGCTGTGGTCGATCGAGCACTTCGACGTCAAACCAGATGTGATTGTCTTCGGCAAAGCCTTGACCAACGGCCTCAATCCCCTCGGCGGGCTCTGGGCCAGGGAAGAGCTGATCAACCCGAAGATTTTCCCGCCTGGGTCGACCCACTCGACGTTTGCTTCCAACCCACTGGGCACGGCAGTCGGCCTGGAAATGTTCAAGATGACCCACGAGTTCGATTACGGCGCGATGGTCTTGGACAAGGGCAAGTATTTCCTCGAAGGATTGAAAGACTTGCAGAAACGCTACCCGATCATCGGTGATGTCGACGGTCTGGGGTTGGCCCTGCGTTGCGAAATCTGCGGGCCGGACGGTTTCACTCCAGACAAAGAAACCCTCGACTTCATGGTCGAAGAGGGCATGAAGGGCGACATCGAAATCGACGGCACACGGCTAGGCCTGATCCTTGATGTGGGGGGGTACTACAAAAACGTGATAACCCTGGCGCCGTCGCTGGAGATCAGCTACTCGGAAATCGACCTTGCCATCGCCCTGCTCGATCGTCTGCTGCATCGGGCGATGCAGCGATGAACGCCCTGCTTTCACCCGAAGCGGTCGACATCGGCGAAGGCAACAGCGGGTTCATTCTCGGCAGCGGGACTGTGGCGGTGTTGCTGATTCACGGCCTGACCGGCACCCCGACGGAACTGCGTCGCGTGGCCATGGGCCTGGCCGCGGCGGGGTATACGGTCTACGTGCCAACCCTGGCCGGGCACTGTGGCAATAACGCAGACCTGCGAGCCACGGGATGGCACGACTGGTACCAGAGCGCACGCAATACCTACCTCGGTGTGCGGCGCAAACACGAACGCGTTTTCGTTGGCGGATTGTCCATGGGCGCAGTGCTGTCGATGTACCTGGCAGCCGAACATCCGGGACAGATCGAGGGCTTGCTGCTGTATTCGACGACCCTGCGTTACGACGGCTGGAACATGCCAAAAGCGGCTGTACTCATACCGTTGCTGATGGCGATTCCATTCGGTGTACACCTTTGCCGCTTCACCGAAAAATCACCCTTCGGGATCAAGGACGAACGCCTGCGGGCAATCGTCGAGCGGCAGATGAAGGCAGGTGAAAGCGCTAATGCCGGGCTGTTGACCCTGTCCGGGGTCAGTGTTCGTGAATTGCACCGGTTAGTCGCTGTTGTGAAAAAACGCATGCCGCAAATCACCACCCAGGCACTGGTGGTGCATTCGCGCGAAGACGATATCACCAGCCGCTGGAATGCCGACTATGTGGAACGCAAACTCGGCGGCCCGGTCGTGAAAATCCTGCTCGACGACTGCTACCACATGATTACTGTCGACCTGCAATACCGGCTGGTGGTGGAGTTGAGCGTGGATTTTATCCAACAACGTTTCAAGCAGCAGTCCAACACCCCGCCTGCCATGCGCCAAGCGTCCCGGCAATTGGCTTAAAACAAGGAAACCCCGTGATCACTGCCCTTGCCTTTTCGACCATCGAGGCCATCGATCGCGATGCCTGGAACGATTGTTTCCCTGCCGAGCTGGAAGATTGGGATTACTACCGGGCTGTTGAACGGGCAGGTATTGCCGACTTTCAATGGCGCTATCTGGCGCTGTACGAGCAACAGGTATTGATCGCGGCAGCCGTGGCATTCACCACGGATTATTCACTGGACACCACGGTTCAAGGCCTAGGCAAGCGCATCAGCGAGCGGGTGCGCCGCTGGTGTCCGGGACTGCTCGACATCCCGCTCTACGCCCTGGGCTCACCGGTGACCGAGCGCTGCCATGCCGGCACGGCTGGGCATATCGCCGCCTCCCGGCGCCCCACCTTGCTTGGACAGTTGTTGATCCTGGCCCGTAACGATGCGGACAAGGCAGGCATTGGTCTATTGGCAGTGAAGGACGCGTCTCACCGTGACCCGCAGTGGTTGCAGGCCTGCCACGACGCTGGCCTGCAAAGCATGCCCGGCTTGCCCGGCGCCGAACTGCCCATCACTTTCGCCAGCCTCGACGCTTACCTGGGCACCCTCGGCAAATCCACCCGCAAGGACCTGCGCCGCACCTTGCGCGCCCAGGGGCCAAGTATCGAGTGGCGAAGGGAAGTGGAGGATTTTCTGCCCGTCATGATGCAGCTCTACGAAGCCACACTGAACCGCAGTGACCTGACGTTCGAACGCTTGCCACCGACCTACTTCCGCCAGGTGCTGGAACAACTCGATGAACGAGCCGCCTGCGTACTCTATTGGCTCAACGAAGAACTGGTCGCGTTCAACCTGGTATTGCTGGACGACCAGCGACTGGTGGACAAGTTTTTCGCCCACGACCTTAGCCGCACCCGCGAACACAATCTGTACATGCGTAGTTGGCTGGCCAACGTCGACTACTGCATTGAACATGGTCTTACGATCTATGCATGCGGCCAGGCCGGATATGCCGGTAAGCTGCGCCTGGGTTGCTCGTTTACCGGTAACACGGTGTTTTTCCGCCACCGCAACCGCTGGCTCAACGGCTTGTTGCGCGGAGTGAAAATGTTCATCCGTCCAGACCGATCCGACCCTGCCATGGCTGCTGCGATAAGCGAAACCCGATGACCAAAGTCCCACGCCCCAACGCCCGAGCTTTCGCCCTTTCCAGCTGGAGCCTACAACGCAAACTGGTGCTGGCTTTCTGGCTGGTCAGCGTGATTCCGACGATGGTCGCCGCCAAACTCGCGGCCATCACCCTGTCGCAGATTTTCGACAGCAACGTGCGGATCTGGCTGCAGGAATCGACCGCGATCGTCGAGGACGAAATCAGCGCAATTCTGCGGAACAACGCCAGGGCTGCACAGTTGTTCCTGCGCTATACGCGCCCCCCCACGGACCGGTTGTCGAGCCAACACGACAACCTGACCACTGACATCGCCGACTCAATGGGCATCGACGTAGTGGCAGTGGTACGCGATAGCGATCACAAAGTGGTGTTCAGCACCGTCGCCAACGACATCGTCCGCCAGATCAGCACCGCCCCCAAAGCGATACTGCAAACCCTGCAAGTTGCTGGCGTAACAACCGGTGCCGTAGTTTCGACCTTCGAGACCGAACAGGACGGCGTCGAGTACACACTGGTGACCGCCACTTACCTGGACAAGAGCTTTCTCACCAGCGTGGCCGACGTGCATTCCCTGGATCTGCGGCTGTACCTGGCCAAGGCAGATGACTTCTCGGAAATCTTCTCGACGCAGCACTTCGAAGATCACCCCATGAAGATGCCGGCAAAAATCGAACAGTCCATGCGCCTGAGCAAACAGCCCATCGAGCAATTTACCAGCCACTACAGCGGTATCTACCAGCCAATTCTCAACGAAAACGGCGAGCTGCAAGGCGTGGTCTTCAGCGGGTTGCTGCGCCGTAGCAGCCTAGTCGGACAGGTGAGCCAAAGTAACCTTTTTATCCTGATTTTCCTGCTCAGCTCGGCGGCCTCATTGGCGGTCGGCTGGTTGGTTTCGCAACGACTGACCACCCCACTGCGATGGTTGTCCAAGGGCGTACAAGCCGTGAGTACCGGGGATTATCGTCAGCGCTTGCCAGTCACCGGCGGTGACGAACTGGCGGAATTGAGCAGCACCTTCAACCACATGAGCGAGCGCCTCGGCCAGTTGCAGCATCTGGAAGCGCAACTGCGCCGCCGCGACCGTTTACATGCGTTGGGCGAGGTTGCGATGGGCCTGGCCCATGAAATCCGCAACCCGCTGGGTATCATCAAAACCGCGACGCAACTGCTGCATCGGCGCGCCGATCTCCCGGAGTCCGACAAGCGCCACCTGAAATACGTCATCAACGAAGTCAGTCGGATCAACGACCTGATCAGCGACTTTCTCGAATTCGCCAAGCCCAGCGCGCCAATGCGTTCGACACAAGCAGCGCGGTCGCTGGTAGATGAGTTGCTGGGCTTTTGCGCGCCGGAGTTGGCCAGTCACCACATCGACGTGCACATTGACGATCAAGCCCCCGGGGCCACCGTTCACGCCGACCCGCGGCAATTCAAGCAGGCCGGACTAAACCTGATCGTCAACGCCATCGATGCCATGCCCAATGGTGGACACCTGACCCTTGCGATCAGCAGCGATTCGCCCTACACGGTGATCAGCATCAGCGACACCGGCGCGGGGATCGAACCGGACATGCTCGAACGCATTTTCACACCGTTCGTCACCACCAAGGCCTCGGGCACTGGCCTGGGCCTGGCGAAGGTGTACTCGATCATGGAAAGTCATGAAGGACGTATCGAGTGCACCAGTGGAAAAAATGCCGGCGCGACATTCAGCCTCTACATTCCGGTCAAAGGTGAAAAGCTCGACGAGCGTTGCGATGACACATAACGTGCTGGTGGTCGACGACGAGCCCAAGCTCTGCGACCTGCTGGCGTCGGCGTTGAGTCAAAACGCGATCACGGTGTTCACTGCAGGCAATGGCTTGCATGCCCTGAAAGTCCTGGGGGAAGAAGACATTGACCTGGTTATCAGCGACTGGCGCATGCCCGGCATGGACGGTGCGCAGTTACTGGCGACAATAAAAAGCCGTTTCCCGCACTTGCCAGTGATCGTCATGACGGCCTACAGCACTGTGAAAAACGCCGTGCAGTCGATGCGCAACGGAGCGTTCGACTATATCGCCAAGCCGTTCGACATTGATGAACTGGACATCACCATCAGCAAGGCCCTGCAATTTCGCGACATCCTCAAAGACAACCAGCGCATGCGCGCCGAACTGGATGAACACCGGCAAATCGGCAGCCTGATCGGCGACAGCCCGAATTTCCGGCGGGTGTTGCAGGCGATCGATTCGGTGCGTGAAAGCAATGCGACAATTCTGCTGACCGGCGAAAGCGGCACCGGCAAGGAAATGGTCGCCCGGGCTATCCACAAACATGGCAATCGAGCCGACAAGCCCTTCGTCACGGTGAACTGTGCAGCCATCCCCGAAGGATTGCTGGAAAGTGAAATGTTCGGCCATCGCAAAGGCGCCTTTACCGGAGCCGTAGCTGATCGCGTCGGGCGCTTCATGCAAGCGGACAAGGGCACGCTGTTCCTCGATGAAATTGGCGACATGCCGTTGACCTTGCAAGCGAAGATCCTGCGGGCGCTGCAGGAGCGTGTGTTTGAGCCGGTGGGCGATACCCGCGAGCGCAAGACAGATGTGCGCGTGATTGCGGCAACCAACAAAAACCTGTTGGAGGCGGTGGCCAAAAAAGAGTTTCGCGAAGACCTCTACTACCGTCTCAACGTGTTCCCGATTCCCCTCCCGGCCCTGCGCGAACGGGTAGAAGATATCGCTCCACTGGCCCGGCACTTCGCCCATGTCCTGGGCGCTACAGCCGGCAAACGCATCAGCGGTTTCAGTCCGGTGGCATTGCAGGCCATGGCCAATTACGCGTGGCCTGGCAACATTCGCGAACTGCAGAACTGCGTGGAACGCGCGACCATCGTCGCGTCAGGAGCGGTCATTGACGACAATGATCTGCCGGCGTACCTGTTTGCTTCATCAGCGGCCCCCTGCAGTGCCATTCCCAGTGATGCAATGGGTGTACCGTCGGACCTGGAAGCCACACTGGCGGAAGTCGAAAAAACCTGCATTCTCGCAGCCCTTGCTCAGAGCAACGGTGTCCAGGCCGCAGCGGCGCAGTTGATCGGCATCTCCGAGCGCAGCTTTTGGTACCGACTGAAGAAACTGGGGATTCATGTGCACAAGATCGTGCGTTGAAGCGTGCCCCGCCTCGCGGGGAGAACGGTATTAAAGAAGGTTGTGTTCTGCCACAGGCTCAATCTGCGCCCAGTGCGAGATGTCTTCCCGGTGTTGCTGCAGATAAGGCAACACTGCAGCGAGCAACGGCGCCTTGAAAGCCTCCTGGAAACGATGCGCCAGCCCCGGGATCAGCTTCAGTCGGCTGCCCTGGATATGGGCCGCCAGGTGAATGCCATGCATGACCGGCAGCAACGGGTCGGCCGTGCCATGCACTACCAGGGTGGGAACCCGCAACTTATTGAGCAGCGCGACCCGGCTCTGCTCGGCGAGGATGGCCATAATCTGGCGCTTCACGCCTTCGGGGTTGAACGCCCGGTCATAGGATTGCGCCGCCTGTTGCAACAACGCTTGGCGATCATCGGTGATGTTCGGACTGCCGAGCGCGGCCAGCAGATCAGCCTGCTGCTCCAGGGCGACTTCACGGTTCGGTGCACTGCGCCGCGAGAGCAATTGCACCAGCGCCGCGTTCGGTGCCGGCAACCCTTCGGCCCCGGAACTGCTCATGATCAGCGTCAGGCTTTCCACCCGCTGCGGCGCCATCGCCGCCATATGCTGGGCAATCATCCCGCCCATGCTCGCGCCCAGGACATGGAATTGCTCCACCTGCAGGGCATCCATCAGGCCAAGGCCGTCCTGCGCCATGTCGGTGAGGGTGTACGGTGCCGATACCGGCAAGCCCAGCTTGTAGCGCAACGCTTCGAAAGCCAGGTTGGCGTCGGCGGGTGGCTGGCGCCAGGTCGACAGGCCGACATCCCGATTGTCGTAGCGAATCACCCGGAAACCCTGCTCACAGAGCGCCTGCACCACCTCGTCCGGCCAGTGGATCAGTTGCCCGCCCAGGCCCATCACCAGCAGCAACGCTGGGTCGGACGCGCGACCGATGCTCTGGTACGCCAGGCTCACCTGGGCCAGATCGACCCGTTCGGTCGGCACATTGACGTCACAGCGAGACACCGCAAAAGACGCAAGGCTAAACAGCAACGTGGCCAGAAAGGCCGCCGTCGATAAAAATCTTGTACGCATGAAAAATACCGAAACGCAGAACCCCAGTAGAGCGCGAGTCTGATGAAGTTTGTTCAAGCGCGCTGCCACAGTTGCGTGACAGTTTGATGAAGGGCGCCGGACGGTCATTTCGACGCGATGACTATGTACCGTCTACCCCTGACCTCTAATGGCCTGAGCTCTCACCCATTGGAGTCCTCCACTTCATGCTCGAAGTGTCTCGAATTAAGGGCGCAGAGCCCATCGTCGCCACTGCATGGCGAACCTGCGAACAACACGCCACCCAGTTGAGCGCCGACATGTGCTCTGCTATCCGGTGTCAGGCCAGTTGACTGCGCAGCTGCCGCGCCGCCGCCACCATGTTGACCAACGCGGCTTCAGTCTCCGGCCAGGCCCGGGTCTTGAGGCCGCAGTCCGGGTTGACCCACAGGCGCTCGGCCGGGATGCGCTGCACCGCCTTGCTCAGCAACTTGACCATCTCCTGGGTGTCGGGCACTCGCGGCGAGTGGATGTCGTACACGCCCGGGCCGATATCGTTCGGATAGTCGAAGGCCTTGAAGGCTTCCAGCAACTGCATGTCCGAACGCGAGGTTTCGATGGTGATCACGTCGGCGTCCATCGCCGCAATCGACTTGATCACATCGTTGAACTCGCTGTAGCACATGTGGGTGTGGATCTGGGTTTCATCGCGCACTCCAGACGCACTCAAGCGAAACGCCTGCACTGCCCAATCCAGGTACTCCTGCCACTGCGCCTGGCGCAAGGGCAGGCCTTCGCGGAACGCCGCTTCATCGATCTGGATAATCTTGATCCCGGCCCGTTCGAGGTCCAGCACTTCATCGCGCAGGGCCAGCGCCAACTGCTGCGCCTGGACTTTGCGTGACACATCTTCCCTGGGGAAGGACCACATCAGCATGGTCACGGGACCGGTGAGCATGCCTTTCATGACCTTGTCGGTCAGGCTCTGGGCGTAGGTGATCCAGTCCACGGTCATGGCTTTCGGACGACTGAGGTCGCCGTAGATGATCGCCGGTTTCACACAGCGCGAACCGTAGCTCTGCACCCAGCCAAAACGGCTGAACAGATAGCCGTCCAACTGCTCGGCGAAATACTCGACCATGTCGTTGCGCTCAGCCTCACCGTGCACCAGCACATCCAGCCCCAGGCGTTCCTGGATCTGCACGGCATGGCGAATTTCACTGTGCATGGCATCGGTGTAGTCGTTGGCCGACAACTTGCCCTGCTTGAACGCCTGACGGGCCAGGCGGATCGCCCCGGTCTGGGGGAACGAGCCGATGGTGGTGGTCGGGAAGACCGGCAACTGCAAGCGTGCGCGTTGCTGCTCGATGCGCAGGGCAAACCCCGACTGGCGCTGGCTGTCACTGTCGCGGATGGCGTCGACACGGGCCTGCACCTGGGCCTTGTGAATCCGTGGCGACTGGACGCGACTGGCCTGGATCGCGCGACTTTGCGCCAGTGCGGCTTGCACCTTGGGCGACTGCGGATCGTTCAGGGCGTCACGCAGCACGGCAATCTCGCCACACTTCTGCACGGCAAAAGCCAGCCAGCTTTTCAGTTCAGGGTCGAGCTGGTCCTCGCGTTCCAGGTCCACCGGGCTGTGCAGCAACGAACATGAACTGCTGACCCACAGGTTGTCGCCAAAGCGCTCCTGGGCTACTTGCAGTTGCGCCAGGACCGGCTCCAGTTCACAACGCCAGACGTTGCGACCGTTGACCAGGCCCACCGAGAGAATCTTGTAGGTCGGCAGCCGATCGAGCACGTGCAGCAGTTGGTCGGGCGCACGCACCGCGTCGATGTGCAGGCCCTGGACCGGCAGGCCGACTGCCAGCCCGAGGTTGTCTTGCAGGCCGCTGAAGTAGGTCGCCACCAGCTTTTTCAGCGGCGAGTACTGGAGGATGTGATAGGCCCGTTCGAAAGCGCTTTTCCATGCCTGTGGCAGGTCGAGAGTCAGGATCGGCTCATCGATTTGCACCCACTCCACGCCCTGGGCAGCGAGGCGGCCGAGAATTTCGTTGTACACCGGCAGCAGGCGTTCCAGCAGGTCGAGCTTGTCGAAGTCGTTGCCTTTGGCCTTGCCCAGCCACAGGTAGGTCAGCGGACCGATGATCACCGGCTTGACGTTGTGACCGAGGGCGCGAGCTTCGTCGACTTCATCGAACAGTTGTTCCCAGCTCAGCTTGAACTGCTGGTCGACGCTGAACTCCGGGACCAGATAGTGGTAGTTGGTGTCGAACCACTTGGTCAATTCCTGGGCATATTGCGCCTGGGCATGCTCACCGCCGCAGCAGGTCGCGGTGGCACCACGGGCCATGGCGAACAGGCTGTCGAGGGTCGGTTGGCCCTGGTTATCACGGGTGCTGTCGAAGCGTTGGGGGATCACCCCGAAGGTCAGCGAATGGCTCAGGACCTGGTCGTACCAGGCAAAGTCGCCCACCGGCAGCAGGTCGATCCCGGCCTCCTTCTGCAACTGCCAATGCCTGGCGCGCAGATCGCGGCCGACCGCTTGCAGGGCCGCTTGATCAAGGTCGCCCTTCCAATAGGCTTCGAGGGCTTTTTTCAATTCGCGATCAGCGCCGATGCGGGGAAAACCGAGGGTGTGGGCCAAGGCCATGGCGTTTAACTCCTGAATAAATAATGGGCCTATTGTCGACAGCCAGGCCATCATGAGACAAACTCAACCTTTTCGTGTTCATCACAAAATTTATTCATGGAGGCCACGGTGCTCGAAATCCGTCACCTGAAGACCCTGCACGCCCTGCGTGAAGCCGACAGCCTGGTCGACGCCGCCGAACGCCTGCACCTGACCCAGTCGGCCCTGTCCCACCAGTTCAAGGAACTGGAAGAGCGCATGGGCATGCCGTTGTTCGTGCGCAAGACCAAGCCGGTGCGTTTCACCAGTGCCGGCCTGCGCCTGCTGCAACTGGCCGACGCCACCCTGCCGCTGTTGCGCGGAGCCGAGCGCGACATCGCCCGGCTGGCCGGCGGCACGGCCGGACGCCTGCACATGGCGATCGAATGCCACAGCTGCTTTCAATGGTTGATGCCGACCATCGACCAGTTCCGCGATGCCTGGCCGGAAGTCGAACTGGACCTGGCCTCGGGTTTTTCCTTCGCTCCGCTGCCGGCCCTGGCCCGTGGCGACCTCGACCTGGTGGTGACCTCCGACCCGCTGGAGCTGGCCGGGATCACCTACGTGCCGCTGTTTACCTATGAAGCGATGCTTGCCGTAGCCAATCAGCATCGCCTGGCGAGCAAGCCCTACATCGTGCCCGAGGACCTGCTCAGCGAAACCCTGATCACCTACCCGGTGGAACGGGATCGGCTGGACATCTTCACCCGCTTCCTCGAGCCGGCCGACATCGAGCCAGCCCAGGTGCGGACCTCGGAGCTGACGGTGATGATGATGCAATTGGTCGCCAGCGGTCGCGGCGTCTGCGGCATGCCCCACTGGGCCTTGCATGAGTACAGCTCACGGGGTTATGTGAAGGCCAAGCGGCTGGGGGAGAAAGGCCTGTTCGCCACGCTGTACGCCGGCATCCGCGCCGACATGCTGGATGCGCCGTACATGCGTGACTTCCTGCTGACGGCCAAGGACACCTCGTTCTCCACCCTGGATGGGGTCAGCGTCGTTAGGTGAGGGCAGCTGCAAGCTGCAAGCTTCGAGCTTCGAGCTGCGAGCTTCGAGCTTCAAGCTCGTAGCTCGCAGCTCGCAGCTTATAGCTGCCCCTAAACCATCCGCTTGGGTTCAGACAGCAGGCGTACGGCCAGGGCCGCCAGGACGAAGCCCATGAAATAGCGCTGCACCGCCAGCCAACTCGGGTTGTTGACGAACCAGCTGGCGATGCCTGCGGCGAACAGGGCGATCAGCAGATTGACGGTAAAGCTGACGGTGATCTGGGTCAGGCCCAGGGCGATACTCTGGAAGAAGATCGAGCCGTGCTCAGGGTTGATGAACTGCGGAAACACCGACAGATAGAACACCGCGATCTTCGGGTTCAGCGCGCTGGTGAGAAAGCCCATCAGCATCAGTTTGCGCGAAGAGTCCGGCGCCAGTTGCTGCGCCTCGAACGGCGAGCGAGCGCCGGGCTTGACCGCCTGCCAGGCCATCCACAACAAGTACAAGGCCCCTGCCCACTTCAGCGCCTCATAGGCCATCGGCACCGCCAGGAACACCGCCGTCAAGCCAGCCGCCGCCGCGAACAGGTGCACAAAAAAACCCGCCACCACGCCCACCAGCGAAATCACCCCGGCCTTACGCCCCTGGCAGATCGAGCGGGAAATCAGGTAGATCATGTTCGGCCCCGGGGTCAGTACCAGGAGCAGGGACGCCGCGGCAAAAATCAGCAGGTCGTGGGCAGTAATCATCAGGCAGTCCTTGTCAGTGATCGGTCAGGCCGGAGCCTTCAGTGAACGACGATAAAACGGCAGGATCAGGTCCCGTGTCAATGGCGCCAGCAGCACATCCGGTTCAAACAGCGGATCGACCCACACCACCTCCTCGATCTCGGCGGCCGGGCACACGGTTTGGTAGATCTGCAGCAGGAAGATTTCGGCCTCGACCACAAACCCTGGCTCATTCGCCGCCGGTGCGCAGAACGGGCCCAGGTAACGGGCCTGGGCAGTATCGATGCGCAACCCCAACTCTTCTTCCAGCTCGCGGGCCAGGGCCTGCACCGGTTGTTCGTGGGCTTCGATCTTGCCGCCCGGCTGCATGAACGCAGTGGTGCCACGCTTGCGGACCAGCAGGGTGCGGCCGTCGGGACCGATCAACAGCGCGGCAGCAATGCGGATAATACGGGGCTCAACACAAACGGAATCGGTCATGGACAATCAGCGGCCTTGGTTCAAAGAAACCAAGGATCCCACGGCCGCCGGGGCTGCGTCACCCTCCATGGATTGCCCCTGCCGCCTGTCTGGGCCAGTATGTTCGGCAACTTCAGGCCGTGAGCCGACCGGGAACGCTGAATGAATCACTCGCTGCAGGATATCGCCTGGCACCGCTCCATCGGGCAGTTGATCGATGCCCTCGACAAACCCAACTTCTGGACCCAACTGGTGCGCCTGCTGGACCAGTACCTGAGCTTCGACAGTTGGGTGGTGGTGCTCTTCGACGGGGACCAGCGGCCTCTGGTGTTCGGCGAATGCCCGAGTGCAGACGGTAGCCCCGACCCATTGTTCCAGGATTACCTGATGGGTCTGTTCCTGCTGGACCCGTTCTACATCGCCAGCCGCGAGCAGGCGCGCACTGGGCTCTATCGTCTGTCCGAGGTAGCGCCCGAGCACTTCGAGCTGACCGAGTACTACCAGCGCTACTTTCGCCTGAACGTGGTGGCCGATGAAATCCAGTTCAATTGCCAGCTCGAGGGCGAGCGCACCCTGTGCCTGTCGCTGGGCAGCCAGCAACGGTTCAGCAGCGAACAGATCGCCCTGCTGTCGCTGATCCAACCGTGGGTCCTGAGCCTGCTGCGCCAACGCCTGCCCTATGAAAACGAGGTACCCGCCGCACCTGAGCCGCCGGCCCAGCACACTGACTGGCGCAGCCGCCTGGAAGCTTCATTGCAACAGATCAAGGGCGCGCAACTGACTGCCCGCGAACTGGATGTCGGGCGCTGGATGCTCAGCGGTTGCTCCAGCAAGGAAATCGCCCGTAAGCTGGAAATCTCTGCCGAAACCGTGAAAGTCCATAAGAAACACATTTACAGCAAGCTGGGGATCAAATCCCAGTCCGAGCTGTTTTCGATATTTTTGCAGGCACAAGGAAATCCCGACCTGTAGAAAATCGTGCCGAATTTGATGAGTCCGAACCCAAGGAACCCGTATGAGCCTGTCACTCCTGAGCCGCTACGCCTTCTTTGCCGCCTGTGTGATCTTTACCCTCGCCAGCCTACCGTTTCTGCACCATGAGTGGGTCTGGCCACTGACCATCATCACCGGCCTGCTGAGCCTGCTGGGCATCTTCGACCTGCTGCAAAGCCCCCATGCGGTGCGCCGCAACTACCCGATCCTGGGCAATATCCGCTACCTGGTGGAAGGCATCCGCCCGGAAATCCGCCAGTACCTGCTGGAATCCGACAGCGACGCCCTGCCCTTTTCCCGGGCCCAACGCTCACTGGTCTATTCGCGCGCCAAGAATGAAAGTGCCGACAAACCCTTCGGCACCCTGATCGATGTCTACCAGTCAGGGTTCGAATTCATCGGCCACTCGATGCGCCCGGCCCCGGTGACCGATCCCAGCAGCTTTCGGGTGATCGTCGGCGGCCCGCAGTGCAGCCAGCCGTACTCGGCCTCGGTGTTCAACATCTCGGCCATGAGCTTTGGCTCCCTCAGCGCCAACGCCATCCGGGCGTTGAACCAGGGCGCGAAACTCGGCAACTTCGCCCACGACACCGGCGAGGGCAGCATCAGCCCCTATCACCGTGAACACGGCGGCGACCTGACCTGGGAACTGGGCAGCGGTTACTTCGGCTGCCGCACGACCGATGGCCGCTTCGACCCGGAACGCTTCGCCACCCAGGCCCAGAACCCGCAAGTGCGGATGATCGAAATCAAGATGAGCCAGGGCGCCAAGCCGGGCCACGGCGGGATCCTGCCCAAGCACAAGGTGACCCGGGAAATCGCCGACACCCGCGGCGTACCCATGGGCGAAGACTGCGTCTCGCCGTCGCGCCACAGTGCGTTTTCCACGCCGATTGAAATGATGCACTTCATCCAGCAATTGCGTGAGTTGTCCGGCGGCAAACCGGTGGGCTTCAAGTTCTGCCTGGGTCACCCCTGGGAATTCATGGGCATCGCCAAGGCCATGCTGGAAACCGGAATCCTCCCGGACTTCATCGTGGTCGATGGCAAGGAAGGCGGCACCGGTGCCGCGCCCGTGGAGTTCACCGACCACATTGGTGTGCCGATGCGCGAGGGCCTGCTGTTCGTACACAACACCCTGGTGGGCCTGAACCTGCGGGACAAGATCAAGCTGGGCGCCAGCGGCAAGATCGTCAGCGCGTTCGATATCGCCAGCGTACTGGCCATCGGTGCCGACTGGGCCAACTCGGCCCGCGGCTTCATGTTCGCCATCGGCTGTATCCAGTCGCAGTCGTGCCACACCAATAAATGCCCGACCGGCGTCGCCACCCAGGACACCTTGCGTCAACGCGCCCTGGTGGTCCCGGACAAGGCCCAGCGGGTGTTCAACTTCCACCGCAGCACCCTCAAGGCCCTGGCGGAAATGCTCGCCGCCGCCGGACTCGAACACCCCTCGCAGTTGTCAGCCAAACACCTGGTGCGGCGCATGTCAGCCACCGAGATCAAGCTGTTCTCCCAACTGCATGTATTCCTCAAACCCGGTGAACTGCTGACCGGTGAAGTCAGCGGCGAGTTCTATTCGCGGATGTGGCAAATGGCCCGGGCCGACAGCTTCGAAGCCAATGACGTGGCGGCCTGATACCGCGCACCCCAAGGAAGAACCCATGCTCAAAGTGATTGCCCAGGACTTCATCCAGCCCGAACACATCGACACCGTGCGCCCGTGGTACGCCGAACTGGTGGAGAAAACCCGCCTGGAACCCGACTGCATTGCCTACGACCTGTTCGTCGACCAGCACGATCCGGGACATTTTGTCTTCGTCGAACAATGGCCGAACCAGGCTGCGCTGGACGCCCATTGCCAATCCGAGCACTTCCGCCGGTTGGTGCCGCAGATCAACCAGTACCAGGCCCGGGAGTGCGAGGTATTGCTGATGGACGCGTTCTTGCCGAAGTCGGGATAAACAAACAGCGCACAAATAAAAAGCCCCGGTCAATTAACCGGGGCTTTTTGGTACAGCGCATCAGGCCATCAAGACACCTGGCTGACCGCACCTTGTGTGGCATTGGTCGGTTGCAGCTTGAACGCATAGAACAGCACGGTCAGCAGCACCAGGAACGCCGGGCCGACATACAGGGCGATGCGGGTTTCCGGGAAGTAGGCCATCAGGCCGACCACCAGCACCAGGAACGCCAGCGCCAAGTAGGAGCTGATCGGGTACAGCCACATGCGGTACTTCAGGGCCGCACGCTCGGAAACGCTCAGGCCGCGACGGAACTTGAGTTGCGCCAGCAGGATCATCACCCAGGTCCAGATGGCGCCGAAGGTGGCGATCGCGGTCACCCAGACGAAGACTTTTTCCGGAACCATGTAGTTCAGCAACACGCCCAGCAACAGCACGAAGATCGACAGCAGCAAGGCCCGACGCGGTACGCCGTTGCTCGAGGTGGTGGCGAAACCGGCAGGTGCCTGGCCGTTCTGCGCCAGGCTGTAGAGCATGCGCCCAGTGCTGAAGATGCCGCCGTTGCAGGACGACAGCGCTGCGGTGATCACCACGAAGTTGATGATGCCGGCGGCGGTCTTGATGCCCAGACGCTCGAAGGTCATCACGAACGGGCTACCCTGGGTACCGATTTCGTTCCATGGGTAGATCGACAGGATCACGAACAAGGCACCCACGTAGAACAGCAGAATGCGCCAGAACACCGAGCCAATGGCATTGGGGATGGTCTTCTGCGGGTTCTTCGCTTCACCGGCGGTCAGGCCGATCATCTCAACGCCCAGGTAGGCGAACATCACCATCTGCAGGGACATCAGCACGCCCTGCACGCCGTTGGGCATGAAGCCGCCATGGGTCCACAGGTTGGAAATACCCAGGGCCACGCCATCGTTGCCAAAGCCGAAGGCAATCACACCGATGCCGCCGACTACCATCGCGATGATGGTGACGATCTTGATCAGGGCGAACCAGAACTCGAACTCACCGAATGCCTTGACCGCGATCAGGTTGATCGAGCCCATGCTGATCAGTGCGGCCAGCGCCCAGATCCAGCGTGGCACGTCCGGGAACCAGACGCCCATGTACACCGCCACCGCGGTAATTTCCGCAACGCAGGTCACCAGCCACAGGAACCAGTAGTTCCAGCCGGTGAGAAAACCTGCCAACGGGCCCAGGTAGTCTTGCGCGTAGCGGCTGAACGAGCCCGCCACCGGGTTGTGCACGGCCATCTCACCGAGGGCGCGCATGATCACCAGGATCGCCAGACCGCCGATGATGTAGGACAGCATGATTGCCGGGCCGGCCATTTCGATGGCCTTGGCTGAACCCAGGAACAGACCGACACCGATACAGGCGCCGAGCGCCATCAAGCGAATATGCCGTTCGCCGAGTTCGCGTTTGAGCGGGCCGCCTTGAGCGGTCTCGCCGTGGTGCTGGTGATTGCCGACTGGCATAGGGGTACAACCTCGTCTTGTTATTGGATATGACCACCGAGTGTCGAAGCACCGACCGATAGGCCGACACTTCCTGAAACCGGATCCACTTCGTGGGTGAATCCGTCCTGTAGGACAAAACCTGCAGGATCAGCGGGACGCGCAGTATAAAAAGCTTATCGCAGTTACTTTCACTCTATAAACGACAAAATTCAGAAGGAACTCTCGACAAAAGCCCCATCTGCAGAGGTGTATCACCTGCATTTCGCACATTTACTGAGCTGCGAAGCGGCGCGGAGTATTGCACAGCAATGGTGCAACGTCATGCCCCTACCTAGGCCGTATTTACCGGTTTGAAGGCTCTAGAGCGCCTCCTCCAGAGGTTTACCGACGACTGGTAGGCGCAACGCACCACGCGCTGCGATTGTGCTCATACAAATTTTTCACCCCGCGCCACCAGCGTCTAAGCTTCAGACAAGTCCGATCAATCTGCGTGAATGGATCAGTCGACTATGGGCGCTTTATGGCAAACCGATTCGAGTAAACCTGTGGTGCCAACTGACAGCGTGGAAGAAGCGCCTTTACCGAAAAAAAGCCGTCGCCGCTATGCTTGGCGCTCGTTCTGGCTATTGCTGGTGATCATCCTGATCGTGCTTGGCTTTGCCATTGAAAAAGAGGTGCGGACCTCGCGCTTCCAGGCACGGGAGTTCAGCCGGTTCGCGGCGTCCTTGAGCTACTCGATGCACCCAGGGCCCAGCGATTCGATTTTCTACCCGGGCGCCGGGCCTTTCGATAAACGCCTGGGCTACAGCGCGCTGGGGGACTTTCTGCCACGCCTGCTCAAGCGCGATTATGTGATCGCCGCGCAAACCCGCTTTTCACCCAAGCTGCTCGAGTACAGCAAGAACGGCTTTTTTGTGCCCTACGCCGAGAAAATCCAGGCCGGCCTGTCGATCACCGATTGCACCACCGCCGCGCTCTATCAATTCAAATACCCACAGCAGCTGTATTCGAGCTTCGCCTCGATTCCGCCACTGGTCACCCATAGCCTGCTGTTCATCGAAAACCGTGACTTGCTGGACCCCAAGGAGCCCAAGGCCAACCCCGCCGTCGATTGGCCGCGTTTCGCCAAGGCCGCCTGGTCACAAGTGGCCAAGTTGCTCCACCTGCCCGGCCAGACTGCCGGCGGCAGCACCCTCGCCACCCAACTGGAGAAGTACCGCCACTCGCCGGACGGCCTGACCGTTTCAGGTGGCGAGAAGATTCGCCAGATGATTTCCGCCAGCGTGCGTGCCTATCAGGACGGCCCGCAGACCCTCGAGGCCCGGCAGAATATCGTGCGTGACTACCTCAACAGCGTGCCGCTGTCGGCAGTCCCCGGCCATGGCGAGGTGCATGGCATGGCCGAGGGGTTGCGCGTGTGGTACGGCGCCGACTTCAACCAGGTCAACCAGGCCCTGGCCAGCGACGCCAGCGATCCGCAAAGCCTGGCGCAACGCGGCCTGGCCTTGCGCCAAGTGTTGTCATTGATGATTGCCCAGCGCCGGCCGTCGTATTACCTGACCAAGGGCCAGGCAGACCTGGCGAACCTCACCGACAGCCATATCCGCCTGCTGGCGCAGAACGCCGTGCTCGACCCGGCATTGACCAGCGCGGCACTCGCCAGCAAGGTCACCTACCGTGACTGGGTGCAACAACCGACCATCCAGCCGATTGAAACCAACAAAGGCATCAGCGTCGCGCGCAGTCGCCTGGCCTCCATGCTCAACCGCCCGCTGTATGACCTGGACCGTCTCGACCTGTCCGCCACCAGCACCTTGCAGGGCGACCTGCAGACCCAAGCCAGCGACTACCTCAAGCGCCTCGCCGACCCGGTGTTTGCCGCCGAAATCGGCCTGCTTGGCGAGCGCCTGCTGACAGCCACCAGCACCGCGCAAGTGCGCTACAGCTTCACCTTGCTCGAGCTGACCCCCGACGGCTCGCGCGTGCGGGTGCAAACCGACAGCACCGACCAACCGTTCGACATCAACGAAGGCAGCAAACTGGAGCTGGGCTCCACCGCCAAGTTGCGGGTGCTGACCACCTACCTGCAAATCATCGCGGAGCTGCACGACCGTTACGTCGCCCAGACCCCGACCGAACTGAAAAAAGTCGAAGTCGCCGACCAGGACCGACTGACCCGCTGGGCCGTCGACTACCTGATCCAGAACAGCGACCGCAGCCTGGCGAAAATGCTCGGCGCAGCCCTGGACCGCAAATACTCGGCGAGCCCCGGCGAAGCCTTTTTCACCGGCGGCGGCCTGCACACCTTCCACAACTTTCGCAAAGAGGACAACGGCCGCCTGCCGACCTTGCGCGATTCCCTGCGCGAGTCGATCAACCTGCCGTTCATTCGCCTGATGCGCGACCTGGTGCGCTACACCACCTATTCCGGGCCGGACAACAGCGGCCAGTTGCTCAAGGATGACGTCAACCCGCGACGCCAGGAATACCTGGCCCAGTTCGCCGACCGCGAAGGCACTTCGTTCCTGCTGAAGTTCTGGAAGAAGTACCAGAAAAAAGACACCCAGGCGCGTCTCGACACCTTCCTGGACAGCATGCACCCCACGGCTATTCGCCTGGCAGCGGTGCACCGCTATCTGCTGCCAGAAGCCTCCCAGGAGAGCTTCAACAGCTTTGTGCGCTCGCATCTGAAAACCCTCAAGACCAAGGAAAAGCTCACCGACGAGCGCCTGGAGCGCCTCTACGCCAGCTACGGCCCCGGTGCCTACGACCTCCCCGACCAGGGCTTCATTGCCAAGGTCCACCCGCTGGACCTGTGGCTGATCGGCTACCTGCTCAATAACCCGGACGCCAAGTTCAGCCAGATCGTCAAGGCCAGCCAGTTCGAGCGTCAGGAGGTCTACAGCTGGCTGTTCAAGAGCAAGCACAAGAGCGCCCGCGACAGCCGCATCCGCACCATGCTGGAGATCGAAGCCTTCCTCGACATTCACCAGCGCTGGCAAAAAGTCGGTTACCCCTTCGACCACCTGGTGCCGTCGCTGGCCACCGCCATCGGCAGTTCCGGCGACCGCCCTGCCGCCCTGGCGGAGCTGGTCGGCACCATCCTCAACGACGGTGTGCGCATGCCGACCCTGCGCATCGACAGCCTGCATTTTGCCGCCGACACTCCCTACGAGACTCGCCTGACCAACGACCCCGACGCCGGCAAGCGGGTCATGCCGGTGGAAGTGGCCACGGCCCTGCGTGAAGCACTGTCACAGGTGGTCGACGCCGGTACCGCAAAACGTGTGGCTGGCAGCTTCAAACTAGCCGATGGCACGCCACTGGCGATGGGCGGCAAGACCGGCACCGGCGACAACCGCATCGAAGCCGTCGGTTCGGGCGGGCGCATTCTCAGTTCCAAGGCGATCAACCGCACCGCGACTTTCGTGTTCTACATTGGCGATCATCACTTCGGCACCCTGACTGCCTTCGTGCCGGGAGCCTCCGCCCAAGGCTTCAAGTTCACCTCGGCCTTGCCGGTGCAAGTGCTCAAGGGCATGGCGCCGATCCTCACGCCTTACCTGCAACCGGGCACCCATACGATGTGCCAGCCAACCGTGGCAACCGAGGCAACCGTCCGCCGCTAGGCAAGGATCGACAGACGCACCCGCGTGGCGGCAACCCTATACTTTTCACTCCTGTTTTTTTCCGGGTTCGGGACGAAATCGACGTCATTGAGAACCTGGTTTGGCGCTTTTTTTATGTAAGGTCGGATTCCTGCTGTCGGACTACCGGACATCAAGGCGCAGCGGCGATGAATATCACTCGTACATTGCCGTAATAAACACCCGGTTTGTATCCGCCGGCGGGCACTTTCGGCTGGATCTCCAGCGGGAAGCGTCCACCGGCCATGGCCTGGGCTGCCGATACCACTTCGCGCGGTTGCGGATCATGGCTCAACTCCTGGCCATTGAAGCTGACGCGCAAATAGATGTTCTGCTCGTCGCGCCCGTTGGACAAATAGGGCTCGGCTTCCAGCCGTGCTTCGATCGCGCTGGTGTCGTGCTTGACGTCGAAGTTCTTGCGCAACCCCACCAGCGTTTTGCTGTGAATGTTCCATGGCAATATCTGTTCGCGATGTATCCAGTCCGTTTCGGCCGGGATCACGTAAAACCCCAGCGTCGGTATGTCCACCGAGACCTCGAACCTGTGTTCTTCCCGCGCCGCGAACGCGAGGGAGCTCACCAGCGCCATCACGCCAGCCCACATGGCGATGGCCGATTGCTTGATCATGTCAGGTACCTGTTGCGTCAATTAATACCGCGAGCCCGTCAAGGCGACCCGCCCCTGGGGAATTACTGGCCGGCAACCTGCAGCACTTTTTTCGATGGCCCCTCGACCAGGTTGAAGCGGTACTCACGTCCCGGCTTCTTGTCGAACACGAAATCCTTGCCTGCACGGATGTGGTGCTTGGTGATGGGTTCGCACTCGTTTTCCTGTTTGATCGAGCAGTTGCGAAATTCGTCGACCACCACTGAAGCATTGCCGTTGTTACGAATACGGTAGGTGCTTGCACCGTTCTCGATCACGCTGTCGTAACGGCTGTTGTTCGGCCGGACGAAGAACACCGTGCCGAACCCGGTCATGACGTTGACCCCGGCCGATAGATTCTTTTTGTAATCCTCGCGCTCGTCACTGGACACCGCGAACTCGTCTTCCTTTTCCGGGACGACCGGGACAAAACGCACCCGAAAATAGCGTTCGTTGTCACGCTCTCCCATGAACAACAACCGCGTGCCCTGCATCCCGTTCGCCGGGATGATCAAGCGCGCCGGACTGGCCATCAATCCGTCACGGGACGTCGCATCCGGGTCACTCTTGACCGGCACTTCATTGGGGACGCCGTTGGCGTCGTAGACGATTTCCAGAATATTGACCTTGACGAAAGCCGTGCTGTCACCGCTGTTGAATACGCGTTTGAGGTAGGTACTTTTGTCGCCTTCCAGATAGTCGTAGACCGTCCCGACGTTAATCTGCGGCCCCGCCGAAACAGCCAGGGAAAAACCGCTCAAACCCATCACTAGCAACAAACGCTTCATACCCATGAACCTCTTCACATTGAACACAACACACACACTCCACGCATCGATGCGCGCGCCATCAGATATCCGAGTCCCAGATCACATAGACACCGCCGGAATAAGTGCCTGCCACACCGGGTTTCAGCATGCTTTCCACATGCTGTGGCGAGATTTCGAAATGCAGGGTTCCCGGTGCCCGATCAACATAGAACCCAGGCTGAAATTGTTGCGCATTCTCCGGACTCGGCATCAATCGCAGGCGCCTGACCGGTTGCCCGGAGAGGTCGGTCAAGCCATTGGGCAGGCTGACACTGACAAACAGCGGCACTCGACGGTTCGCTTCACGATTCTCAAGCGCGCAATTGGGAAACAGGCCGATGCCACATATCAATTGCATCTTGAAACGCGACGACGCCGAGATGTTGAAGGTCTGATCGCGGAACAGACTCACCGGCCGCCGCCCGGCCTGCAGCCAGCTCTGCCAGCCACCGGCGGGCACCAGCTGGATCTTTTCACCACCGGGAGGAATCTCGACTTTCAGGGTGTGCTGAACATCCAGCACGAAATCCAGGGTCAGGTCCGAATCGTTTGGAATCATGACGTCGCCGAAGTCGAAGTCACCGTTAGGGCCCAGGCTATAACTCAAGCTTCCGGTATAGAGCCCCGACGACATGCCTAGCGGGTTGGGCGTACGCAGTTCGTAGGCAAAATCCAGATAGCCATAGGTCATGGCAGGGATTGCAAAGTTGGCCACCTTGACGCAAGGGCGCTCATCGGGAGTTTTCCAGAAAAAAGCGTACGTTCTCGACCCGAAAAAACCCATTCCAGTGGTTGAGCAGGGAGGTGCTGGATACACCCAGCCTGCGCCTTTCCATAACCGATCGTGCCCTTCCCCTGGACTCGAGGCGCCGGTCAGATTGGCGGCCGTATCACTCAAGACATAATTGGAGCCAACGCCGGAAATACGTACCTCGACTGTTTCGATTCCCCCCGTATCGGCATTGGTAACCGTCAATGAACGCCATCCTCCGGGCACTTTGAACATTGCACTGTCACGCGGTCCGGCATCGGCTTGAATTGCCTTGTTCGACTCGAGTTGTGTCATCAGACGGATACTGAATGTATCGCTATTGCTGCAGATAACCGGGTAGTACTCGCAGTACCCGGTGGACGGTGTCTTGTTGAGGAACGCGTTGCGCTGCGGATTCGCAGGGTCGGGGCGGAACAACGCCCTGATTTCCTGATTCACCGCCTCGGCCGGTGTCGCCACAAACAGCGCCAGCACGCACAGCAATTGCGGTATGCAAGTCTTGAGATTCACCATTTAACTGGCCTCCTGTCGAGTGAATGAAGCATCCGCCAACGTATCTGGCGAGCAGCGCAAATCGCCGATCATCAACACGTTGTTTTCACTACGATGCTTGTCGACATCAAGCCGGAACTGGCACAGCAACTGGTCGGCATAACGCACTTCCAGCGTCGGCGAGCCGGCATGCATTTCCATCGAAAAAAAGCCGTCGACTTCGCTGACCCCACGGCTGGCGTGGTTGATCACGTGATGCCCCTTGAGCGGCCGTCCTTGTGGGTCGACGAGGCGACCAAGTACGGTCAGGGTTTTCATCACGCGCACCTTGCGGTACTCCACGCCGCCCTTGTTCAGGTGATAGCGGGTGCGCGCCGGTTCGATGCTCGCCGCCGGTACGTGATTGCCGTCGAAGTCGAAGCTCACCGAACTGTTGCGGTAAGCCGTGAGCGGTATGAAGTTGCGCCCTGGCCGCAACGCCGCGCTGCCACCGCTGAGGTCGTCGGCGCGCAAGGCAATGCCGTCGATATCGGACTCGACGTCGACGATCATCCCCGCACCGCGCCCCTGATGCTGGCTGGTCAGCGCCATGCGTTGCGCACCGACCACCAGGGTGCTGTCGAGGTTCACGCCGCCAGTGAACTTGTCGTTGAACGATGAGCGCTGGATGAATCCATCGCCGTTGATGACATCGGTACGAAAGTTCGCCAGGCTCGACAAGCCGACGCCATAGGTATCGGTGAGCGCGGTCACCGAGACGCTCTGCAGCACGTGGTCTTGCAGGTCTTTGCGGTAACCGAACGAGGCGTTGTTGTCGCGACCGCCATCACGGGCGGTGCGGCTGCCGATGCTGCCGGAAATCTGCTGGCCCGGACCGCCGAGCGCCAGGTTGATACTGAGGTCGACGCCGCGATTGCGCGCATCACCGCTGCTATAGCTGCCGGGGCGATCGAACAGCGACAGTCGCCAGTTGGCATCGCTGCCAAACAACTCGGTGCGTTGCGTCCAGCCCAGGTCGACACCCATACCTTCGACGTTGCCCTCACTGTGGGACACCCGCGTGTTGAGCGAACTCTTGCGGCTGATCCGGTGGTTCAGCGCCAGCGACGAGTTGCTGGTCTCGCCGGTGAACACATTGCGTTGGCGCACACGGGTGCCGTCGGGCAGGGTTTCGTAAGTGTTGGTGGTGTCGAGCCAACTACGGTTGTGGCTGATCACCAGGCTGCCGGAGCCGTAGTTGTACAGCCCTTGCAGGTCTGCACCGGTGCCATGATCCTCGGTCTGGTACAGGTTGGCGTAGAGACTGACGCGATCGCCCAAGGTCCAGTCGATGGAGCTGCCGTACTGCAGCTTTTCCCGCACCTGGCGAGCCGACAGCCCGAGAATCACCCGTGGGTGCAGCAGGTAGTTGATCGAGGCCCCGGCCGTGGCATCGCCGCTGTCCTGTTCATCCCAATTGCTCAGCAGCTTGCTTTCCTGCCCGGCAAACAGGTTGTAGCGCCAGCGCTCCTCGTGGTTGCGCCAGTTGTTGGGTTTGTAGATCAGCTCCTGGGTGGTCGAGGTGATTTGCCCGTCCTCGATCAAGCGTACCTCTACCTCGTAGATCCCTCCCGGCAGCGGACGCGTGTCGAGGGTCTGCAAGCCGGCCGGCACCGATTGCGTGTTGATCAGCAGGCCCTCGCGATAGATCTCCACGGACGCCTGGCGGTTGGCCGTGACATACACCGGATACACGCTGGGCTTGGGGCTGTCGATCGCCAGGCTGTCGGAGCTGCCGTACATCACGCCCACAGCGGTGTCCGGGCTGGTGCCGAACGAGCGTGGCTGGCGTGTCAGGCCTTCGGAGTTGGGAGTGAAGTAGCCCAGGCGCAAAAAACTGCCCTGCAGTTCGCGCTGGGTATAGAGCTCATGCACCGCGTGATAGGTCTGCTCATCCGACCCGCCCAGGCGCGCCAGTTGCATATTGAACACCTGGCTCCAATTGCCCAGGCTGGCGCTGGCCTCAAGGCCAAAACGTCCACCCAGGTCTTGATCCTGGCCGCCATTGAGATTGAGCTGGTTACGCACCATCAACCCGCTGCTGCCGCCTTCGGGCTGATCGTAGAAGTGTTTGGCTTCGCTATCGCGTTCGGCATTCTCGGTGACGATCGACAGCAAAGAGTTTTCCAGGTTGTAGTGCACCGCCAGCATCTGCTCCGGGCATTGCCCCGTGCAGGTGCCCAGCGCCACGCCGGACTTCAGGGTATCGGCCCAGGTCTCACGTTCGCCGGCACCGAAGCGACTCTCGCTGGTGTCGGTGAAATCGAGCAAGGTCACCCGGTCATCGCGGGACAACACAATCATCGCCTCGCCCAGCGGTTGTTGATCAAGCTCGACCCGAACCGCCAGCGGCACATCGAAAAAATGTTCTTCGAACTCGGCCGGCAGGCCCTTGGCCTGTGCCAGCAAACTTCGCGGCGTGTAATCAATCGAAGTGGGCGCCGCAAATGCACTGCTACATAACAGCAGCGCGAGCGCCGCCGCGATGGGCGTCATCGGGAACATGAACGAAT
Organism: Pseudomonas sp. NPDC087626; assembly: GCF_044743405.1. Classification (NCBI taxonomy): domain Bacteria; kingdom Pseudomonadati; phylum Pseudomonadota; class Gammaproteobacteria; order Pseudomonadales; family Pseudomonadaceae; genus Pseudomonas; species Pseudomonas sp. NPDC087626. The sequence goes on along the minus strand of NZ_JBIUWJ010000003.1, from coordinate 82,776 downwards.
ACTCTGATTACGAAAGGTTGAATCCCGGCCGACACGCGAACGCAGTGCCGACCGGTCACGTTACTTAAGCAAGTAAGCGCTTACCGCTATCGATCAAGTTCAAAGAGAAACCGGGAGAACGGCGTCAAACGTCATATTGACCGAGCCGGTGTAAGAGCCAGCTGCAATGTTGGGGCTGATCGCCTTGATATTCAGTGGCGCACGGAAATTTACGTTCGACTCGGTTTCGCCGACCACCATTTGCGGAGTCGTGGAGAGGACAACACCATTGATTGCCACTTGCAGATTGATTGCGTTGGAACCGGAGTACAGTTGCGGCACGTTATCCAGGCTGGCGTGTACAGAGCCATTAGTGTTGATCATGTCAAAGAAGCCATTGACCTCGCCCATTTTGCCGGTGGTTGGCTGATAGCTCATGTCCTGGTCCTTGTTGACCAAGTCAGGATCGGTCGGGACTACATAGAAGCCGTTGGTCGGCACTTCAGCTATCAGGCTGATCGAGTGACGGGCTTCACCGGCGGCAAATGCCATCGAAGAACTCAGAGCCAGAACAGCCAGGGGAGCAGCGAACGCGATTTTCTTGAACATCTTCAGTACCTGTCTTTTTAATAGGGTCGATGCAGTAAAAGCGACAACTGACTGGTGACCAGTCAAACGCCGAGATGGCGTTTTGTCTCAACTTTCAAAGCCAGCAAATCATCGAACATTTATTTTTAAAAGTAAGCAGGCAAGTTCCGTCCTTTGCGTAGCTGGAGTGCTATTCAAGCGGAAAGAAAAAACAATAAAAATCAAACACTCAGCTCAACAGCCGTCAGACTGAAACCACATACAGATTCTCTGGAAATCCCATACAGAGAGAACCAGCAGTGCAACTTCCGTAAGACTAATAGCACCGCCTTAATAAATAAAGGGGCAAACAAGTTAATTAGAGAGTTAGCACTAAAAACACCTGCGAACGCAATAAGGAAATTACCGCCGGCGCAGGATCGAGCCGTATCCAGGCGAGCACACGGCAAGCCTGGCAGATTCACAGGGGTGTCGATCAGAGGGGTTGCAGGCAGCCTGCGCCGTTGGTCCGGGGTGCTTGCTTTTTATCAAAGATATATCTTAAGTTATGTCTAAACACGAAGAGAGAAAGCAAAAATGAGAGACCATCATTCCCACCGCGAACACTCCGACGGCCGCGACGGCTTCGAAAAACGCCCGGGCCCCGGCCGCGAACGCGGTGGCCGCGGGCCCCGGGTATTTGCCCCTGGCGACCTGAAGCTGCTGTTGCTGGCGTTGATCGCCGAACAGCCCTGCCACGGCTATGACCTGATCCGCCAGATCGAAAGCATGTTCGATGGCGCCTATAGCCCCAGCCCCGGGGTGATCTACCCGACCCTGACCTTCCTGGAAGAAAGCGAACTGATCCTGGGCGACGCCGACGGCGGCAAAAAACGCTACGCCATCACCGACGCCGGCCGCCAGTCACTGGGCGAACAAGCGATTGCCCTGGACGGCGTGCGGATGCGCATTGAAGTCAGCAAGCGCTCGCTGCGCGGCCACGACCGCCCCGCCGAGATCCACGAGGCAGTGCACAACCTGCGCCATGCCCTGCAGATGCACCACGGTCGCTGGAGCCCGGAAGAAATCCTGCGGGTCCGCGACCTGCTCAACAACACCGCCAAAGCCATCGTCGATGGCCCGCAGGCACAATCGGTTCAGGAGAACGCGTAATGACTGAAGTGATCACCCAGACCATCCACCGCGTCATGCACCAAATCAAACGCCGCCGCCTGCAGGTACTGCGGGTAATCGACCTGACGCCGCGCATGCGCCGGATCACTGTTGGCGGGCCGGAACTGGCCGGGTTCATCAGCCTGGGCACGGATGACCACGTGAAACTGCTGTTCCCGCAAAATGCCGAGGAACAGGCGGCCCTGGAAACGCTCGAACTGGGGGCCAATAACGATCAGGGGCCAAAGCCGGCGATGCGCGACTACACCCCGCGCCGCTATGACCTGGACACCCTGGAGCTGGACATTGATTTTGTCCTGCACGGCGACGGCCCTGCATCGACCTGGGCGGCACAGGCGCAACCCGGCCAATTCCTGTACATTGCCGGGCCACGCGGCTCGATGGTGGTGCCGGATATCTTCGACAGTTACCTGCTGATCGGCGACGAAACCGCCCTGCCCGCCATTGCTCGCCGCCTGGAAGGATTGGCCGCCAATCGCCGGGCACTGGTGGTGGTGGAAATCGAGAATGGCGCCGAGCAGCAAGAGCTCGACAGCCCGGCCGAGGTCGAGGTGATCTGGGTCTTGCGTGAAGGTGGCAAGGATCACCTGCTGGCCACCGTGCAGCAGCTGTCCCTGCCCGAGGGCGAGCTCTACGCCTGGATCGCCACCGAAGCCAAGGCTTCACGCCAGATCCGCCGGGTGCTGCTGGAAGAAAAGGGCCTGGATCAGCAGTTCGTCAAAGCTGTGGGCTACTGGCAACTCGACGACAACGAACAGTAACGTCGCGAGCAAGCCCGCATCACACTGTGGGAGCGAGCTTGCTCGCGATGGGCGTCAACGATAACGCGCGCTCCCTGATTCCCCACGGCGGGCTCAGTTTTTTCGCGAGCAGGCTCGCGCCTACACACGAGATCCCCGTCGTGCGCGCCACCGATCCAACCCCAGCACCACCAACGCCACCACGACAAACCCCAGCAGGATCCCCGAGGCGTTGAGAAACACCTGGGGATAACCGAGCTTTTCCACATCCACAAAGGGATAAGGGTAAATCCCCAGCGAGCGCCCCCGCAGCAGGACATAGGCAAAGTACAGCAGCGGATAGATCGCCCACAGGCCGATATGCCCCAGGCGCAAGTGGCCCTTGGGCACGCAACACCACCAATAGAGCACAAACAGCAGCGGCATCACGTCGTGCAGCAATTCGTCAGCAATCAGCTGCCAGCCCTGCGGGTGCCACAGGTGGCGCAGCAACAGGCTGTAGGCCAGGCCGACTACGCTGATGCTGACCGCGATGCCGCTGCTGACCCACGGCTGCAACAGAAACGTCCGTCCGCGAGACTGCTGGCTCGTGGCCGCACTGGTCAGCACTGCGGCCACCAGGGTATTGGTCAGTACCGTGAAATAACTGAAGTAGCTCACCAGGCCGCCGAGCAAACTGGCCTCGACACTCCAGCGTCCATAAAACACCAGGTACAGCTGGATGCTCAGGCCCAGCCAACCGAGTACGGCAGCCAGGCGAACGCACCGGCGTTCGACGGGCGAACCTCGCGTCAGCTCGACAGCCATGGACATTCCTTAGAGCGGGCGTTTGGTGCGCATCAGCTTCACATAGAGCTTTTCGACTTTCTCGCGGGCCCAGGGGGTCTTGCGCAGGAAAGTCAGGCTCGACTTGATGCTCGGGTCGCTCTTGAAGCAGCGAATGTCGATACGCTCGGCCAGCCCCGACCATTCGTAGTGTTGAACCAGCGCATTGAGGATCTGTTCAAGCGTCACGCCATGCAGCGGGTCGGTGGTGTGTTCGGTCATGCCGGGCCTTTGAACCTAATCAGGATGGGAAGGCGCGCACCTTAGCCGAGGGGGACAGCGGGTGGAAGGATTCTGTGCGCTCTGGGGTAAATGTAGGTCACCTGACCGGCCGCGTACGACTGTTACCGAATCCGAAAGGAAGCATGTCGAGAAAAGCCCTTTCTCTATTTGTAACAGATCATTATCCTTACGCCCTTAAGCTGAAACGCTTCCGCTGCCGGCCGCAGCTCTTACCCGCGCAGCTCACTCCCTTAGAAAAAGACCCAGAATTTCTTCTTTATGCCTTACTTGCAGATCTCCCGAGACAGCGCTGTCTCAACACCGGCTGCGCGCCGTAAAACCCTGAACCTGATCGGCGGCTTCACTGCCCTGGGTCTTGCCAACTGCGTTCAGGCCGCCCCGGCGTTCGATAGCCAATCGCCGTGGATGCTCGGCGATTGGAACGGCACGCGCACTGAACTCGCGCAACAAGGCTACGACTTCAAGCTCGACTACACCGGCGAAATGGGCAGCAACCTGCACGGCGGCTACGACCACGATCGCACTGCGCGCTACAGCGACCAGTTCGGCCTGGGCACCCACCTGGACCTGCAAAAGATCCTCGGCTGGGACGACGCCGAGTTTCAACTGACCATCACCAAGCGCAGCGGCAACAACATCAGCAACGACCGGATCAACGATCCACGGGTCGGCGGCTTCACCTCGGCCCAGGAAGTCTGGGGCCGGGGCCAGACCACACGCCTGACGCAGATGTGGTACCAGCAGAAATTCCTCGACCAGAAACTCGATATCAAGGCCGGCCGGTTCGGCGAAGGCGAGGACTTCAACAGCTTCCCCTGCGACTTCCAGAACCTGGCGTTCTGCGGCTCCCAGGTCGGCAACTGGGCCGGCGGCATCTGGTACAACTGGCCGGTCAGCCAGTGGGCACTGCGGGTCAAGTACCACCTGAGCCCGGAGGTCTACGCCCAGATCGGCGCCTATGAGCAGAACCCATCCAACCTGGACAAGGACAACGGCTTCAAGCTCAGCGGCAGTGGCACCCAGGGCACCGTGGTCCCGGTGGAACTGGTGTGGACCCCGAAACTCAATGGCCTGCCGGGTGAATACCGCGCCGGTTACTACTACAGCAGCGCCAAGGCCAGCGACGTCTACAAGGACAGCAATGGCCAGCCCGCCGCCCTGAGTGGCGAGGCTTATCGCAGTTCGTCGAGCAAGCATGGGGTGTGGCTGGGTATCCAGCAGCAAGTGAGCAGCGTGGCCAGCGACAACTCGCGCGGCCTGAGCCTGTTCGCCAACGGCACGATGCACGACAAGAAGACCAACGCGATCGACAACTACGTGCAGGCCGGCCTGGTCTACAAAGGCCTGTTCGATGCCCGCGCCAAGGATGACATCGGCTTTGCCATGGCCCGCGTCCACGTCAACCCGGCCTATCGCAAGAATGCCGAGGCCAGCAACCAGGCCCGCGCGGTGTTCGATTACGACAACCCGGCCTACCTGCCGCCGCAAGACACCGAATACAGCGCCGAACTCTATTACGGCGTGCACCTGACCAACTGGCTGACGGTACGTCCGAACCTGCAGTACATCCGCCATCCCGGTGGCGTGAACGATGTGGATGACGCGCTGATTGGCGGCATCAAGGTGCAGTCGTCGTTCTGACCCGAGCTACAAACCCTGTAGGAGCGAGTGCCCGCTTGCGGCCCGCTCGCGATGGATCCGAAAGCTACGCGGGGTGTCAGGCACCCACCGTCATCGTTCACGCCCATCGCGAGCAGGCTCGCTCCTACAGGGATCACCGTTTTTATCTGAACCACGCCCGCGCACGATCGTCATCTACAGTGAACTTGCGCAAGGCTACTTAAAACGTCACGGAGAATCGCACTATGAGCACTGAAGGTGCTTCAAGTCCAAGCCGCCTGATGCCGAGCCTGCTCGGCATCCTGCTGCTGCTAATGGGCCTGGCCTTGTTGGCCGGGGGGATCAAGCTGAGCATGCTTGGCGGCTCGTTGTACTACCTGCTGGCCGGTATCGGCCTGGTGCTGACCGGCATTCTGCTGCTGGCCGGCCGTCGTGCAGCCTTGGGCCTGTATGCACTGGTGCTGCTGGCCAGTACTGCGTGGTCGTTGTGGGAAGTTGGCCTGGACTGGTGGCAACTGGTGCCGCGGCTGTCGCTGTGGTTCGCCCTCGGCATCGTCCTGCTGCTGCCGTGGTTCCGCCGTCCGCTGCTGCGCCAGGGCCCTGCGCCGCTGGGCACCGCCGCCTTGAGCGTGGCCGTGGTCCTGGCCGGCGCCGCTGCTGTGGGCAGCCAGTTCACCAACCCGGGCGAAGTGCTCGGTGAGCTGGGGCGCGACAGTGCCGACACCACCAACACCGCACCGACCATGCCTGACGGCGACTGGCAGGCCTATGGCCGCACCGAGTTCGGAGACCGCTACTCGCCGCTCAAGCAGATCACCCCGGACAACGTCGGCCAGCTGCAGGAAGCCTGGCGCATCCGCACCGGCGACCTGCCAACCGCTGGCGACCCGGTCGAGCTGACCAACGAAAACACCCCGCTCAAGGTCAACGGCATGCTCTATGCCTGCACCGCCCACAGCAAGGTGTTGGCGCTGGACCCGGACACCGGCAAGGAAATCTGGCGTTTCGACCCGCAGATCAAGAGCCCGGTAGGCTTCAAGGGCTTCGCCCACATGACCTGCCGTGGCGTTTCCTACTATGACGAGAACGCCTACGCAGCCGCTGGCGCTTCTGCGACCGTGCTCTCCGACGCCGGCAAGGCCGTGGCCCAGGCTTGCCCGCGCCGCCTGTACCTGCCGACCGCCGACGCCCGCCTGATTGCCCTGAACGCCGACACCGGCAAAGTCTGCGAAGGCTTCGGCAACCAGGGCGTGGTCGACCTGACCACCGGTATCGGCCCGTTCACCCCGGGCGGCTACTACGCCACCTCGCCAGCAGCTATCACCCGTGACCTGGTGATCATGGGCGGCCACGTTACCGACAACGAGTCGACCAACGAGCCGTCCGGCGTGATCCGCGCCTTCGACGTCCACGACGGTCACCTGGTGTGGAACTGGGACAGCAACAACCCGGACGCCACCGAGCCGTTGCCGGCGGGCGAACACTACAGCCGCAACTCGGCGAACATGTGGTCGCTGGCCAGCGTCGATGAAAAACTCGGCATGGTCTACCTGCCACTGGGCAACCAGACTCCAGACCAATGGGGCGCCGACCGCACCCCGGGCGCCGAGAAATACAGCGCCGGCCTGGTGGCCCTGGACCTGGCCACCGGCAAGGTGCGCTGGAACTACCAGTTCACCCACCACGACCTGTGGGACATGGACGTTGGCAGCCAGCCAACCCTGCTGGACATGAAAACCGCCGACGGTATCAAGCCGGCACTGATCGCGCCAACGAAGCAGGGCAGCCTGTACGTGCTGGACCGTCGCGACGGTACGCCGATCGTGCCGATTCGTGAGATCCCTGTGCCGCAAGGCGCGGTCCCGGGCGATCGCACCGCACCGACCCAGGCCCGTTCGGACCTCAACCTGCTGGCCCCGGAACTGACCGAAAAAGCCATGTGGGGCGCCAGTCCGTTCGACCAGATGCTGTGCCGCATCCAGTTCAAGGAACTGCGCTACGAAGGCCAATACACCCCGCCGTCGGAACAGGGCAGCCTGATCTACCCGGGTAACGTTGGTGTGTTCAACTGGGGCGGCGTATCGGTCGACCCAGTGCGCCAGATGCTGTTCACCAGCCCGAACTACATGGCCTTCGTCTCGAAAATGGTGCCCCGCGCCCAAGTGGCGGCCGGCAGCAAGCGCGAGAGCGAAACCGCCGGGGTGCAACCGAACACCGGCGCACCTTACGCGGTGATCATGCACCCGTTCATGTCGCCGTTCGGCGTACCCTGCCAGGCTCCGGCCTGGGGCTACGTGGCTGGCATCGACCTGACCACCAGCAAAGTGGTGTGGAAACGCAAGAACGGCACCAGCCGCGACAGCTCGCCACTGCCTATCGGCCTGCCGATCGGCGTACCAAGCATGGGCGGCTCGATCGTCACTGCCGGCGGCGTCGGCTTCCTCAGCGGCACCCTGGACCAGTACCTGCGCGCCTATGACGTCAACACCGGCAAGGAACTGTGGAAATCCCGCCTGCCAGCCGGCGGCCAGGCCACGCCAATGACCTACACCGGCAAGGACGGCCAGCAATACGTCCTGCTGGTAGTGGGCGGCCATGGCTCCCTGGGCACCAAAATGGGCGATTACGTCATCGCCTACAAACTGCCGAAATAAGCTGCATCGGCCGTAACCAGAAGGCGACTACCGCAGGGTAGTCGCCTTTTTTGTGCCTACCCACATCACAACCCGTGTAGCCGCTGCCGAGCCCGCGAGGCTGCGTTCGGCTGCGCAGCAGTCGTCTGTATCGCCATCAAGGCCTGGCGAGGACTGCGTCCTCGAACGCAGCCTCGCGGGCTCGGCAGCTGCTACGGGGGATTGGGGTACATCCGAGATCTAGGGTTTGGCAGAGGCCGCCATCGCGAGCAAGCTCGCTCCTACATAGGTGGTCGTTTCTCCTTAACTGATCGGCATTAGGCCGGTAGGCCGCCTCGGCTGCCAGGTTCTCAGGTACGTTCACGGTTGTGCAGCAGTGACCTCAAGCTGCTCCTGTTGCTCCAGTAGCAAGGCCTGCGTGACTTCTTCTATATAATCAAATACCGCTTCGGGAACCGTGTACCTGTATTGCTTGCGACGGTTAATCGAGACTGTCCCCCCTTGCGTCAGGCACATCATCACGAGGTTAGCCAGGTCACTACCCCGCACGTCGTAGCGTTCATCGACCCGCTTTACGATCCGGTCATAGTTTTCGAGAAACGTAGTCTCTTCGCGAAGCTCGACTTCAAGGGCGCGCTTTGCCATTTCCAGCGTGAATGTGACGCCCGGGGTGGCATCCCAGTACCGATAGATGGCCGGGCTCCCGGTGAAGTTAAATGACAAGTTACCCTGATCGATCCACCTGACGTCCCAGAACTCCCGAGCCGGCCTGGAGAACTCTTGCAGGGTTTCAAGGTAGAGCCGCTCCTCCCGCTTCATCGCCACGGAGACGGGCAGAAGAAGACCATTTTCCAATACCCCGGCACGGCACAACGTGTGGTGGATCAGAAAACGGGAAAGTCTCCCATTTCCATCCATAAAGGGATGATTCAGGACAAAGCCGAAGGAGATAATGCCGGCAGCGACCAACGGGTCGATATGGGTGGGTGCTTCGTTGGCGAACGCGGCCAGTTGATCCATCAGTTCGCGGCACAGCTCTGGCTCTGGAGGTACGTAGGTGACACCGGCCGCACCGTGAAAAGAGTTGGCCAGGTGGTTCTGCTCGTGACGGTATCCTGCCGCCATGTCGAGCGGATTCGATACCGTCGCGTTCTGCAGGCTTACCAGATAGTCCTCGGTGAGTGGAGCGCGCTCATGAGCTTGCTTCAAAAGCTGGATGAAGCGGCGCGATTTGTCTTCGCTGGGCTCCTCGCGCTCAATGGCGAACGAGTCCTTGGTTTCAGAGAGGTAGGCCCAGTTTATCGCCCGGTCCATCATTCCCGATGGCAAGTTCGCAATAAATTCGCGGGTGCGACCGAGAATGTCATGTTCGAGCAGAGCAACAATCTGGGGGGTCCGCTCGACCGTGGCGCAGTAGGAAAGTGTGCCCAGGCCATTAAATTCGATACGCCACCGAGAGTTCCGGGCCCCGGCCATGGTCAGGTACTGCTCTGGATCGAACAGGGGCATGAAACGCCCCTTTACCGGAGAGTGCTGCGCAATTTGTTCACCCGTGAAAGCTTCCCGCAGATAGCAAGCCTTGCGAATGTAGACTCCATTAGGTGACTGCCGCAGCTCGGCTTCAAGCGCTTCAACGAACTGAGTTCATCGGCGCAAAATCCTCAAATCCGTATTCGCAGCACAGATTTTCTTCACTACGCAAAGAAAATCTTAATTCCGAGTAATTATTCATATTTTTTTTTAACTCACCACACAATCCTCTGACCGTCCACCCTATACAGAATTGAAATGACCTGCATTCCCAGAGCATGGGAACGATCAACCACGACGCTCGGTTCGCAGCCTTCAGGTAACAACCCGCTTACCAAACAAATCCCCCGCAAAGCGCTCCCACCATTGAAACCACCCGCCACCTGCCCCATCTAACTCCCATACCCCATTGCGCAGGTGCCCCATGAGCGACCAGCAAGCATTCCCCGAAGACCCCAGCGAATACGCCGACCCGGAACACGCCGAACACCCCGAACACCACGCCTCCTCCGGCACTGGCCTGGCCCTGCCCGGGCAGAACCTGCCGGACAAGGTCTACATCATCCCGATCCACAACCGGCCATTCTTCCCGGCCCAAGTCCTGCCGGTGATCGTCAACGAAGAACCCTGGGCTGAGACCCTGGATCTGGTCGCCAAGTCCGAGCACCACTCGCTGGCGCTGTTCTACATGGACACCCCCCAGGAAGACCCACGGCATTTCGACACCAGCGCCCTGCCGCTATACGGCACCCTGGTCAAGGTCCACCACGCCAGCCGCGAAAACGGCAAGCTGCAGTTCGTCGCCCAGGGCCTGACCCGTGTGCGCATCCGCACCTGGCTCAAGCACCATCGCCCACCGTACCTGGTGGAAGTCGAATACCCGCACCAGCCAAGCGAGCCGACCGACGAGGTCAAGGCCTATGGCATGGCGCTGATCAACGCGATCAAGGAACTGCTACCGCTCAACCCGCTGTACAGCGAAGAGCTGAAGAACTACCTCAACCGCTTCAGCCCCAACGACCCGTCGCCGCTGACCGACTTCGCCGCCGCCCTGACCTCGGCCACCGGTAACGAATTGCAGGAAGTGCTCGACTGCGTGCCCATGCTCAAGCGCATGGAAAAAGTCCTGCCGATGCTGCGCAAGGAAGTCGAAGTCGCGCGCCTGCAGAAAGAAATCTCCGCGGAAGTGAACCGCAAGATCGGCGAACACCAACGCGAGTTTTTCCTCAAGGAACAACTCAAGGTGATCCAGCAGGAGCTGGGCCTGACCAAGGATGATCGCAGCGCCGACGTCGAGCAGTTCGAGCAACGCCTGACGGGCAAGGTCCTGCCGCCCCAGGCGCAAAAACGCATCGAAGAGGAAATGAACAAGCTGTCGATCCTCGAGACCGGCTCCCCCGAATACGCCGTGACCCGCAACTACCTGGAGTGGGCGACGGCCGTGCCCTGGGGCGTGTACGGGGAAGACAAGCTCGACCTCAAGCACGCACGCAAGGTGCTCGACAAACACCATGCCGGCCTCGATGACATCAAGGACCGGATCCTCGAATTCCTCGCGGTGGGCGCCTACAAGGGCGAGATCGCCGGCTCCATCGTGTTGCTGGTAGGCCCGCCGGGCGTGGGCAAGACCAGTGTCGGCAAGTCCATCGCCGAATCCCTGGGGCGGCCGTTCTATCGTTTCAGCGTCGGCGGCATGCGTGATGAAGCCGAGATCAAGGGCCACCGTCGCACCTACATCGGCGCCCTGCCGGGCAAGTTGGTGCAGGCGTTGAAAGATGTCGAAGTGATGAACCCGGTGATCATGCTCGACGAGATTGACAAGATGGGCCAGAGCTTCCAGGGCGACCCAGCCTCGGCGCTGTTGGAAACCCTCGATCCGGAACAGAACGTGGAATTCCTCGACCACTACCTGGACCTGCGCCTGGACCTGTCGAAAGTGTTGTTCGTGTGCACCGCCAACACCCTGGACTCAATCCCCGGGCCGCTGCTCGACCGCATGGAAGTGATTCGCCTGTCCGGCTACATCACCGAAGAAAAAGTCGCCATTGCCAAGCGCCACCTGTGGCCCAAGCAACTGGACAAGGCCGGCGTGGCGAAAACCAGCCTGTCCATCAGCGACAGTGCACTCAAGGCCCTGATCGATGGCTATGCCCGCGAAGCCGGGGTGCGCCAGTTGGAGAAACAACTGGGCAAGCTAGTGCGCAAGGCGGTGGTCAAGCTGATGGACGATCCGCAGCAAGTGATCAAGATCGGCCCCAAGGACCTCGAGGCCTCCCTGGGCATGCCGGTGTTCCGCAACGAGCAAGTGCTGTCGGGCACCGGGGTGATCACGGGCCTGGCCTGGACCAGCATGGGCGGCGCCACCCTGCCGATCGAAGCCACCCGCATCCACACCCTCAACCGTGGCTTCAAGCTCACCGGGCAACTGGGTGACGTGATGAAGGAATCGGCGGAAATCGCCTACAGCTACGTCAGCTCCAACCTGAAGTCGTTTGGCGGTGACCCGAAGTTCTTCGACGAAGCTTTCGTGCACTTGCACGTACCGGAAGGTGCGACTCCAAAAGACGGCCCTAGCGCCGGAGTGACCATGGCCAGCGCCCTGCTGTCCCTGGCACGCAACCAGCCGCCGAAAAAGGGCGTGGCCATGACCGGTGAACTGACGCTGACCGGGCACGTGCTGCCGATTGGCGGGGTGCGCGAAAAAGTGATTGCCGCACGCCGACAGAAGATCCACGAACTGATCCTGCCGGAACCCAACCGTGGCAGCTTCGAAGAGTTGCCCGATTACCTGAAAGAGGGCATTACCGTGCACTTTGCCAAGCGTTTTGCCGACGTGGCCAAGGTGTTGTTCTGACAACTGTGTAACGCCTGGACTGACGCCATCGCGGGCAAGCCCGCTCCCACAGGTTACTGCAATCCTTGTGGGAGCGGGCCGGGCGGCGGCACTGACAACCCTATCTAGGCCTAACGGTCACATTTTGTCTCATCTTCAGTTATGCTCGCCGTTCGTCGCGAATTCCGGAGTGCCTGACTTGATGTCCCCCACCCGCCTGCTATTGCCCTTGAGCCTTGCCTTGCTGACGGCCTGCGCCTCGCAGCCGAAACAGAACCTGACCGTGGAGCAGCAGAGCCAATGCCCGGTGCAACTGCACAACGGGCAAAACCTGATCCTGACCTTGCCGAGCAACCCGACCACGGGTTATCGCTGGGCGATCCAGGATTCGGCCGGCGGTGTGTTGCGGGCCATCAGCCCCGAGGTCTACACCAACCCGGAAAACAGCGGCCTGGTGGGCAGCGCGGGGCAATCGACCTGGCGCTTCCAAGCCTTCACCAGCGGTAACGGGCGCTTGCGCCTGACTTCACAGCAGCCGTGGGCACCGGAAGTCGAACCGGTAGAGATTTTCGACTGCGCAATCGTGGTGAACTGAGCATGGGCTGGCTGATTCTGGCGTTGATGGGAGCCGTCACGTTCCTCTACGGCTTAAGTGTGCACGCCGAGCTACTGTGCCTGCTGGTCAAGCCGCTGCCGGTGCTGGCCCTGCTGGGTTGGTTGCACGATGCACCGCCCAGCGACTACCGGCGCTGGGTCAGCCTGGGCCTGATCTTTTCCCTGCTGGGCGATGTGCTGCTGGCCTGGCCCGGCGACTTGTTCGTGTTCGGCCTCGGCGCATTCCTGGTGGCCCACCTGGCCTACCTCAAAGCCTATCTGAGCGATTGCCGGCGCCTGGCCCCTGGGCCCTTGCTCCTGGCGCTGCTGGTCGGCGCACTGCTGCTGGGGATCCTGATCGCCCATGGCCTGGGGCCGTTGCTGATTCCGGTGATCGTCTATGGCACGGCCATCAGCGCCATGCTCTGGCGCGCCCTGGCCCGCCTGGGCACCGACGTGCCGAAACGCTCGGCACTGTTGGCCGCTGGCGGCGCCCTGGCCTTTGTGTTCTCCGACAGCGTGATCGGCATCGACCGTTTTGCCATGCCCTTCGCGGCCGCGCCGTATGTGATCATCCTCAGTTACTGGCTGGGGCAATGGGGCATCGCCGCGTCGGCGTTCCACACACGAACGCGCTGAATTCATCGCGAGCAGGCTCGCTCCCACACGTACGGTGTTTAGCCTGTGGGAGCGAGCCTGCTCGCGATACGCCAATACCTGCCAGGGCGCTTTATCAGACAAGCCGCGCATCTGCGCGCCAACTTGGCTAAAATGCCGGCCTTTTCCAATTCCGCCGCTGGAACCGCCGTGAGCAAAGAACCCGATCGCCTTTTCGCCCAGCCTTTGGCCCAGGTACCCGACTTCGCCTTTAACGAGGATGTGGTGCGAGTGTTCCCGGACATGATCAAGCGCTCGGTGCCGGGTTACCCGACCATTGTCGAAAACCTCGGTGTGCTGGCGGCGCAGTTTGCCCAGCCAGACAGCGTGCTGTACGACCTGGGGTCATCCCTCGGCGCGGTGACCCAGGCCCTGCGCCGGCACGTGCGTACGGACGGTTGCCGGGTGATCGCGGTGGATAACTCCGCCGCCATGGTCGAACGCTGCCGTGAATACCTCAACGGCCAGGACTCGATGTTCCAGGAACTGCTGCCGGTGGAGGTGATCGAGGGTGACATCCTGGCCCTCGAATTCAAGCCGGCCTCGGTGGTGGCGCTGAACTTCACCCTGCAGTTCATCGCCCCTGAACAACGCCTGGCCCTGCTCGGGCGTATCCGTCAGTCGTTGTTGCCCGGCGGCGCGCTGATCCTCTCGGAAAAACTGCGCTTTGCCGATGCCCAGGAGCACCAGCTGCTCGGCGACCTGCACATCGCGTTCAAGCGCGCCAACGGCTACAGCGAACTGGAAATTGCCCAGAAGCGCAGCGCCATCGAAAACGTCATGAAGCCCGACAGCCTCGAAGAACACACCGAACGCCTGCTGGCCGCCGGGTTCTCGAAAGTCGTGCCGTGGTTCCAGTGTCTTAACTTTGCCTCGTTGATTGCCTTGCCATGATTGATCTGTCTCCCCTCGCCCGCCGCCTGGCCGGCACGCCGCTGGCCGACTGGGCTAACACCCTGCAAGCGCAACTCGACGTAAAAATGGAGAAGGGCCACGGTGACCTGGAGCGCTGGCAAAGCGCGCTGGACGCCTTGCCGAAGATCCAGCCAAGCGAAGTCGATTTGCTCAACGGCCTGAAGCTGGACACCGATTGCGACGATGCAACTCGCGCGCAAATGCGCACGGCCCTGATGGGCCTTTCACCATGGCGCAAAGGGCCGTTCGACCTGTTCGGCGTGCACGTCGACACCGAATGGCGTTCGGACTGGAAATGGTCGCGGGTCGCCCCGCACCTGGACCTTGTGGGCAAACGCATCCTCGATGTCGGCTGCGGCAATGGCTACTACATGTGGCGCATGCTCGGCGCCGGGGCCGACAGTGTGATCGGCGTCGACCCCAACTGGCTGTTCTTCTGCCAGTTCCAGGCCGTGCAGCGCTACCTGTCCGAGCCCAATGCCTGGCACCTGCCGTTCCCGTTCGAAGACTTGCCAGCGAACCTGGAAGGCTTCGACACGGTGTTCTCCATGGGCGTGTTCTACCATCGCCGCTCGCCGATCGAGCATTTGCTGGCGCTCAAGGATTGCCTGGTCAAGGGCGGGGAACTGGTGCTCGAAACCCTGGTGATCGAGGGCAACGAGCAGCAGGTACTGGTGCCGGAAGACCGCTACGCGCAGATGCGCAACGTCTGGTTCCTGCCTTCGGTTCCAGCATTGATGCTGTGGCTGCGCCGCGCCGGGTTCAGCGACGTGCGCTGCGTGGATGTCAGCGTGACCAGCATCGAGGAACAACGCGCCACCGAGTGGATGAAGTATCAGTCGCTGAGCGACTTCCTCGACCCGGATGACCACGGCAAGACCATCGAAGGCCTGCCAGCGCCGATGCGCGCGGTGATTGTGGCCAGGAAGTAACCCGATCTTCCTGACACAAAAAAACCTGTGGGAGCGGGCTTGCCCGCGATAGCGGACTAACATTCAACATCTTCGTTGACTGAAAGGGCCTCATCGCGGGCAAGCCCGCTCCCACAGGGTTAGTAGTTATTCTGAAGATTTAGCTCTGCGGGCCTTGAAGAACTCGCTCAACACCGTCCCGCACTCCTCGGCCAGCACCCCGCCTTCGTACAGCACCCGGTGATTCAAAAAGCCCTGGGTGAAAAACTGCCCCTGGCTCTGCACGATCCCGGCCTTGGGCTCCAATGCGCCGTATACCACCCGAGCGATGCGCGAGTGGACGATCAGCCCGGCGCACATGCTGCACGGCTCCAGCGTCACATAGAGCGTGCTGCCGGGCAGGCGGTAGTTGTTCAGGGCCTGGGCGGCGGCGCGGATCGCGACCATTTCGGCGTGGGCGCTGGGGTCGCTGCCACTGATCGGGCAGTTGAAGCCGCGCCCGATGATCTCCCCGTCCTGCACCAGCACCGCACCCACCGGCACCTCGCCGAGGGCCGCTCCCTGGGCCGCCAGCAGCAGGGCTTCGCGCATGAAGTGCTGGTCACGGCTGCGGTCGATAATGGCGCTCGGGCGAATCTGGCGCATCACTTCACCTCGATCGCGGCCATCAGGCCGGTTTCCATGTGGTCGATCACATGGCAATGGAACATCCACACCCCAGGGTTATCCGCCACCAGCGCCACTTGCGCGCGCTCGTTCTTGCCCAACAGGTAAGTGTCGGTGAAGTACGGGATCACCTTGTGCCGGTTCGAGGCAATGACCTTGAAGCTCATGCCATGCAGGTGGATCGGGTGTTGGTACTGGGTCATGTTCTTCAATTCGAATATGTAGCTTTGGCCCAGCTTGAGCGTAGCAATCGGTCGGTCGGCGCAGGTCTTGTCGGTGATGTCCCAGGCCTGGCCGTTGATCTGCCACAGGCTGGGGGGCTTGCCGTTTTCGACATTGACCGAGACCGAACCGACCCACTCGAAATTGAAGTTGAGCTTCTGCGCAGTGGCCATGTCCGGCTCGGCAACCGGGTTGGCGGGCAGCGCCGGTGGCCACTCACCCGGTGCATCCGTGTTGGCCACCGAACGCAGGGTGCCCAGGCGCACCGGGCCGTTACGCAGGGACAGCTCAGTGCCCGCTGGCGGGGCCTTGATCGCCAGGCAGATGCGCATGCCCGGACCGAGCCAGTATTCCTTGCCCAGCGGCCGCGGCTGTACCGGGTTGCCATCCAGCGCGTAGATCTGCGCCTCGACCCCGGGAATGTTGATGCGATAGGTCAGGGTGTTATCGAGGTTGAGCAGGCGCACGCGAGTGATCTGCCCAGCGGGCAAGTCGATGACGGGCAACGGCACGCCGTTGATGGTCGATAGGCGCCCCGCCGTGCCGCCACGGGCCGCTTCCCGGGGGATGCTGAACTCGACAAAGTTGCCTTGCTCATCGATGTGCCAGTTTTTCAGGCTCAGGGTTTTTTCGTACTTGAAGCCGGTGGGCTCGCGCTCCTCGACAATCAACGGCCCGACCAGGCCGCGACCCAGCTCTTCGCTGCTGCTGACATGGGGGTGGTACCAGTAGCTGCCGGCATCCGGCACGCGGAACTTGTAGTCGAAATACTCGCCCGGCAGCACCGGCAGTTGCGAGACGTAGGGCACGCCATCCATCTCCAGCGGCAGGCGGATGCCGTGCCAGTGAATGGTGGTCGCCACCGGCAGGTGGTTGATGAAACGCACCCGCAGCCACTCGCCCTGGCGCACCCGCAACTCGGTCCCAGGCGCCGAAGGGCCAAAGGCCCAGGCCTGGGTCTTGTGCCCGGGTACCAGCTCCACGTCCAGCGGCGCGGCAATCAGCTCGTAGTCATGCCCGGCATTGGCATCCGCCACTTTCCCCAGCCAGTAACGCGATGCACCACCGGCCCCGACGCCAACTACTGCCAGACCGGCCAGACCACCGAGTATTTGTCGACGGGTAAAGGACATGGACTCAACTACCTCACGTATCTGCCGCAGGCCCAGGGCCCGCAAAAGGCGAATACGATACACCCGCAATTGTGAAAGAAACAGCAAAGCGGACGTGACCACGGGACGCAGGCAAATCAGACGAGCGCTCCCCACAACGCAAAAAGGCCGCATGAACACGAGGTTCACACGGCCTTTTTTGATACCGGCAATCAAGCCATCAAGGCTTGCGCGGGATCATTCCCACTCAATGGTCGCTGGCGGCTTGCTCGACACGTCGTAGGTGACGCGGGAGATGCCTTCGATTTCATTGATGATGCGGCCGCTGACGGTTTCCAGCAGTTCGTAAGGCAGGTGTGCCCAACGCGCGGTCATGAAGTCGATGGTTTCCACGGCACGCAGGGCCACGACCCAGGCGTAACGACGGCCATCGCCAACCACGCCAACCGATTTCACCGGCTGAAACACTACGAACGCCTGGCTGACCTTGTGGTACCAGTCGGCCTTGCGCAGTTCTTCGATGAAGATGTGGTCGGCACGACGCAGCAGGTCAGCGTATTCCTTCTTCACTTCACCGAGGATCCGCACGCCCAGGCCTGGGCCCGGGAACGGGTGACGGTAGACCATGTCGTACGGCAGGCCCAGTTCCAGGCCCAGACGACGGACTTCGTCCTTGAACAGCTCGCGCAGGGGTTCCACCAGCTTGAGGTTCATTTCTTCCGGCAGGCCACCCACGTTGTGGTGCGACTTGATCACGTGGGCCTTGCCGCTCTTGGCGCCAGCCGACTCGATCACGTCCGGGTAGATGGTGCCCTGGGCCAGGTACTTGATGTTGTCCAGATTGTTGGACTGGGCATCAAACACGTCGATGAAGGTACGGCCGATGATCTTGCGCTTCTTCTCTGGGTCGCTTTCGCCAGCCAGGTTGTTGAGGAACTGCTCTTCGGCGTTGGCACGGATCACCTTGACGCCCATGTTCTCGGCGAACATGGCCATCACTTGCTCGCCTTCGTGCAGACGCAGCAGGCCGTTGTCGACGAAGACGCAGGTCAACTGGTCGCCGATGGCCTTGTGCAACAGCGCAGCAACGACCGAGGAGTCGACACCGCCGGACAGACCCAGCAGCACGTTGTCGGTACCTACTTGGGCACGGATGTTGGCGATGGCGTCTTCGGCGATCTTCGACGGCGTCCACAGGGCTTCGCAACCGCAGATGTCGAGGATGAAGCGCGACAGGATGCGCCCGCCCTGCTTGGTGTGGGTCACTTCCGGGTGGAACTGCACGCCGTAGTAGCCGCGTTCGTCGTTGAACATGCCGGCGATCGGGCAGCTCGGGGTGCTGGCCAGGATGTGGAAGTCTTCCGGCATCTTGGTGACCTTGTCACCGTGGCTCATCCATACGTCGAGGCCGAACAGGCCGTCGGCGTCGATGTGGTCTTCGATGCCGTCGAGCAGGCGGCTCTTGCCGACCACGTCAACGCGGGCATAACCGAACTCACGCAGCTCGGAACCTTCGACCTTGCCACCCAGCTGTTCAGCCATGGTCTGCATGCCGTAGCAGATACCGAAGACCGGCACGCCCAGGTCAAACACCGCTTGCGGGCAGCGCGGGCTGTCGGCGACGTGCACGGACTCGGGGCCGCCGGCGAGGATGACGCCTTTGGGAGCGAACTCGCGAATCGCTTCATCGTCCATGTCGAACGGGTGCAGTTCGCAGTACACGCCGATCTCACGCACGCGGCGGGCGATCAGTTGGGTGTACTGGGAACCGAAGTCGAGGATCAGGATGCGGTGAGCGTGAATGTCGAGGGCCATGGATAAAAACTCAGAAAGCAGTTGCAAGCTTCAAGCTGCAAGCTGCAAGTAATCGGAAGCTGCGCGGTAGCTGCGTGAACGCAGTACCGCTTGCAGCTTATAGCTAGTGGCTCGTAGCTGGAGGCGTCAGCCGACCCGATAGTTTGGCGCTTCTTTGGTGATCTGCACGTCATGAACGTGGGATTCGGCCATGCCGGCACCGGTGATCCGCACGAACTCAGGCTTGGTGCGCATTTCTTCGATGTCGGCGCTGCCGGTGTAGCCCATCGAGGAACGCAGGCCGCCCATCAGTTGGTGAATGATCGCGCTCAGGGTGCCCTTGTAAGGAACACGGCCCTCGATCCCTTCCGGAACCAGTTTCTCGGCGCCTGCCGAGGAGTCCTGGAAGTAACGGTCGGAGGAGCCTTGCGCCTGGGACATGGCGCCCAGCGAACCCATGCCGCGATAAGCCTTGTACGAACGGCCCTGGTACAGTTCGATCTCGCCTGGCGCTTCTTCAGTACCGGCGAACATCGAGCCCATCATCACGCAGGACGCACCGGCCACGATGGCCTTGGACAGGTCACCGGAGAAACGGATGCCGCCATCGGCGATCAACGGCACGCCAGTGCCTTCAAGGGCAGCGGCAACGTTGGCGATGGCGCTGATTTGCGGCACGCCGACACCCGCGACGATACGGGTGGTGCAGATCGAGCCAGGGCCGATACCGACCTTGACCGCATCCGCGCCCGCTTCGGCCAGGGCCTTGGCAGCAGCGCCGGTGGCGATGTTGCCGCCGATCACCTGGACTTGCGGGAAGTTCTGCTTGACCCAACGCACGCGGTCGATCACGCCTTTGGAGTGACCGTGGGCGGTGTCGACCACCACCACGTCAACGCCGGCGTTGACCAGGGCTGCGACGCGATCACCGGTGTCTTTACCGGTACCGACGGCAGCGCCCACACGCAGACGACCTTGATCGTCCTTGCTGGCCAGCGGGTAAGCCTTGGCTTTTTCGATGTCGTTGACGGTCATCATGCCTTTGAGGGCAAACTTGTCGTCGACGATCAGCACGCGCTCGATGCGGTGCTTGTGCAGCAGTTCGCGCACGTCGTTCTTGTCGGCGCCTTCCTTGACCGTGACCAGGCGCTCTTTAGGCGTCATCACTTCACGGACAGTGGCTTCCATACGGTTTTCGAAACGGACGTCGCGGGAGGTGACGATGCCGACCAGGTCGCCATCGTGCAGCACAGGAACACCGGAGATGTTATGCAGGCCGGTCAGTTCGAGCAGTTCGCGAACGGTGGCGTCAGCCTCGATGGTGATCGGGTCCTTGACCACACCGGCTTCGTAACGCTTGACCTTGCGCACTTCGGCAGCTTGCTGCTCGATGGTCATGTTCTTGTGGATAATGCCGATGCCACCTTCCTGAGCCATGGCGATTGCCAGACGGGCTTCAGTGACGGTGTCCATGGCGGCGGAAACCAGTGGGATATTCAGCTCGATGCCACGGGTAAGGCGGGTCTTCAAACTGACTTCATTAGGCAGTACTTCGGAATAACCGGGCACTAAAAGAATGTCGTCGAAGGTCAGAGCTTCTTGGCTGATACGCAGCATCGCGGGGGCTCCCGAGCGGGAAATTGGAAGCGCGACATTATAGTCAGACACCCCCTCAGGTTCAATGTAAAACTCTGTCTATTATCGACGCGGTGATCGACGGGGGTTGTTGTCGCCTACAACTCGACCTTGACCCAACTGACCGGCAAGTCCAGCCACTCGGCAAATTCGTCGATAAAGCTCTGCTTGAACCCGGCCTCGGCCCAGTTGTTGAAGATAAAGCCCAGGTTGGAAAACCCGCACTCCTGCAAGAACAGAAAACCATTGATGTCGTCTTCATGCCCGCACTCGGGGCAGATGAAGTTGTCGGTGCGCCCGGGCATCCAGTCTTCCAGGCTGTCGAACAGCGCCTCGCCGACTTCCTTGCGGCACTCGGCGCAGCCGGCCTCCTCGAGAAACCCTTTGGCGGGGGTATAGATGCAACGCTTGGTGACGATCTCCAGGCCGTTGATCGGCTCACCGAACGGCAGCGCCTGCGGGTGCAGCACCACGTCGCGCGCGCCGGGGGCAATGGCGTGGGCCATGCGATTGCCAGTGCGCCCGCAGGTTGTGAGTTGTTCTTCGATGATGTTCTTGCGCACCAGCCACCGCACAATCGCCCGCGCCCGGGGTTCGTGCACCGGCAGGGTGGAGATTTTCGGGACGAGGATGCTTTGCGAGTTCATGACGAGTCCTGCTGTATGGCTACTGCCGCCATCGCGGGCGAGCCCGCTCCCACAGGTGATCGAGTCTGATGTGGGAGCGGGCTTGCCCGCGATGGCGCCCTAAAGGCCGGCAGCTTAATCCCTGACAGACTCAGGTCAAGTGCTGAAGTAGCGGGTCAGCAAGGCAATCCCGCTGGCCAGCACCAGCCAGGTGACCAACCGCACGAAGGCCTCGCGGGACAACTTCAGGGCCAGGCGCCGGCCGATCCACAATCCCAGCGCCATGGCCGGCAACAGACACAGGGCCAACAGTAACAAGGGTAGCTCGGCGTAGACCCCGGCGATCAGGAACAGGCTCAAGCGCACCAGGGTGCTGCAACTGATCAAGGCACTTTGCGTGGCGCGGGCGGCATCCTTGGACAGGCGGCTGTTGAGATAAATCGCATACAAAAAGCCGCCACTGCCGAACAACGCGCCAAACAAGCCACCGACCGTGCCCATGGGAATCGCCCAACCGGCGGCCAGCTGCGCCGGGCGTACCTTCACCCATAGGCTGTACATGGCGTAGGCCGTGATGAACAGGCCCATCAATAGCAACAACACGTCGGACTTGAGGTTCAGCAGGAAGATCACCCCCAGAGTGCAGCCCAGCGCCATGCACGGCAGCAGGCGCAACAACTCCGGCCTGGCCACATCACGGCGCGAGGGCAGCAGGTTGCCGAACGCGGCGACAAAATCCAGCAGCACCAGCAAGGGCACGATTTTCGACAGCGGCAGGAACAGGATCAGGATCGGCCCCGCCACCAGGGCCGTGCCAAAACCGGCAATGCCAAACACGATATAGGCCAGGCTGATTGCCAGGGCGATGATCAGCCAGTCCGTGGCGCCGAATGGCCATTGCTGCAATAACTCGATCAGGTTCATCAGGGCTTTCCTTAATTTGGCGCTGATCACTTTAGCCAGCGCGGAGCATTGCGACTAATATCTTCCCGACCCTCAACCCATCTCAAAAAGGCATGACTTGTGCTTTCGACCCGTCAACTGCGTTACTTCGTGGAAATCGCCGAGTGCGGCAGCTTCAGTGCCGCCGCCGAACGCCTGTTCATCGCCCAATCAGCCCTGAGCCGGCAGATCAAGGACATGGAGAGCCGCCTGCAGACCCCGCTATTCGAGCGCACGGCGCGTCAGCCACGGCTCACCGCCGCCGGTCAGGCTTTCCTGCCTCGGGCCGCAAGCCTGCTGAGTGAACTGCTCAAGGCCAGTGAGATGGCGACGCAGGTCGGCAACGGCCAACTCGGCACCTTGCGCCTGAGTCACTCCAGCACCGTTCCCATGAGTGGCCGGGTGCTGCGCGGCATCAGCGCTTACCTGGAGCAGCAGGTGGACGTGTCGATGGACATCGTCAAGCTATCCTCCGAGGCCCAGCTGCAGGAACTCGCCGAGGGTCGCCTGGACGTTGGCCTGCTGCGCCTGCCCGTGCTGCGCCAGCGCGAAGGGGTGCAGATCATCGAGCTGTACCGCGAACGCTTGCTGCTGGCGGTGCCGCCTGGGCATGCATTGGCGCGCAATACACCCGAACAAGGCATCGAGCTGGGGCAACTGAGGGAGTTGCCGTTCATCTCCATTCCGCACCCGCAACGCGGCGGCTTGAGTTACCTGTCCGCCGAGCTGTGCATGCGCCAGGGTTTCTTTCCCAAGGCCGCGCGGGTGGTGTCGCGCAAAACCACCCAGTTGCAACTGATCCAGGCCGGGTTCGGCATTGCCCTGCTCCCGGAATCGATGCAGGACATCGCGCCGCCGGACATTCACTTCCTGCCCCTGGCCGACCCGGATTGCTACAGCAGCGTCGCCCTCGCCTGCCGGCAAGATCCCAGCGCGCTGGTCGAGCAATTCGTTGAACACATCAGCCGGCCGGCGTAGGGGGATCGTGCATTGCGCGGGAGATTGGCTTTATCATGCGCCCCATGATTAAAGATCCCTTTGCAAGACTCGGCCTGGACCGCGAAGTCCTCACCGTCAGCCAACTCAACGGCCGCGCGCGGGTGCTGCTCGAAGACGTGTTCAGCAACATCTGGGTCGAAGGCGAAATCTCCAACCTCGCCCGCCCGGCGTCCGGTCATGTGTATTTCACCCTCAAGGACAGCGGCGCCCAGGTGCGTTGCGCGCTGTTCCGGCAGAACGCCGCACGGGTGCGCCAGGCTCTCAAGGATGGCCTGGCCGTCAAGGTACGGGGCAAGGTCTCGCTGTTTGAAGGACGCGGCGACTACCAGCTGATTCTCGATACTGTCGAGCCCGCTGGCGAAGGTGCACTGCGCCTGGCATTCGATGCACTGAAGGAAAAGCTCAGCGCCGAAGGCCTGTTCAGCGCCGAGCGCAAAGTGCCGCTGCCGGCCCATCCGCAACGCATTGGTATTATCAGTTCGCCCACCGGCGCGGTGATCCGCGACATCATCAGCGTGTTCCGCCGCCGTGCGCCCCAGGTGTCGCTGACCTTGATCCCCACCGCCGTGCAAGGCCGCGAGGCCACCGCGCAGATTGTCCGCGCCCTGCAACTGGCCGACGCCCGGGGTTTTGACGCCTTGATCCTGGCCCGGGGCGGCGGCTCGCTGGAAGACCTCTGGTGCTTCAACGAAGAAGCCGTGGCCCGTGCCGTGGATGCCTGCGTCACGCCAATCGTCAGCGCCGTCGGGCATGAAACCGATGTGTCGATCAGCGACTTTGTGGCGGACGTCCGCGCGCCCACGCCATCGGCCGCCGCCGAACTGCTGGCACCGGACTCCAGCGATCTGCTGCGCCGGGTCGAAAGCCTGCATCGGCGCCTGGTGATGCGCATACGCGACCGCCTGATGCGCGATCGCTTGCGCCTGGAAGGCATGTCCCGCCGCCTGCGCCATCCGGGTGAACGCCTGCGCCAACAAGCACAACGCCTCGATGACCTGGACATGCGCCTGCGTCGAGCCTTCGAGCGCAGCCTCAACACCCGCCGCGAACGCTTGATCCGCCTGGAAACCCGCCTCGCCGGGCAACATCCGGGGCGGCAACTGGCATTGCTGCGCCAGCGCCTGGATAGTTTTGCCGAACGTTTGCCCCGGGCCATGCGTGAAGGGCTCAAATCCCGGCGCCTGCAGTTGCAAAGTCAGGTCCAGACCCTGCAGGTGGTCAGCCCGCTCGCGACACTCGCCCGTGGCTACAGCATTTTGCTCGATGAACGTGGCAATGCGATCCGCAGCGCCGGACAAACCCATACCGGCCAGCGCCTGACAGCCAAGCTGGGCGAAGGCCAATTGCAGGTCCGGGTCGAAGACAATCACCTGACACCCGTCACCCTTTCTCTACTGGATTGATCGATGCCGCGTTTTTTTGCTCCGCTGCTGCTGTTATGCCTGACCTTCAACGCCCACGCCGACAGTTACATCACCCGCCTGCTGAACAAGCCGGTGCCGGGTGGTGTGGCGGTGGTCGACCTCGGTTCTGCGGCGCAGGCGCCCAAAGCCAGCTACCAGGGCAAGCCGGTGCTGGTGGTCAAGGAACAGAACAACTGGCTGGCGATAGTCGGCGTGCCCCTGACCGTCAAGCCAGGTACCCAACAAATCAGCAGCGCGGGACGCAACTTGAGCTTCGCGGTGGGAAACAAGAAATACCCGGAACAACGCATCACCCTGAAAAACACCCAGCAGGTCAACCCCAACCCGGCCAACCTCAAGCGCATCGAGAGCGAGCTGGCCGTGCAGATCCAGGCTTACCGCACTTTCAGCCCCAATACCCCGAGCAACCTGCTGCTGGACAAACCGGTCAACGGGCCACTGTCGAGCAAGTTCGGCGTGCGCCGCTTCTTCAACGGTGAAGAGCGCAATCCCCACTCGGGCCTGGACTTCGCCGTACCCGCCGGGACCCCGATCAAGACCCCGGCCAATGGCAAGGTGATCCTGATCGGTAACTACTTCTTCAACGGCAATACCGTGTTCGTCGACCACGGCCAGGGCTTCATCAGCATGTTCTGCCACATGTCGAAGATCGACGTGAAGCTCGGCCAGACGCTGGCACGTGGTGCCGTGGTCGGCAAGGTCGGCGCCACCGGCCGCGCGACCGGTCCGCACATGCACTGGAATATCAGCCTGAACGATGCGCGGGTTGACCCGGCGATTTTCATTGGGGCATTCCAGCCCTGATGGATTGGCGAGGCTGGCGGCCTCATCGCCAGCCTTCAATTGCGCATTGCTCCACCCCTACGCAAACATCCAGATAATTATCAAAACAGCCCGCAATAAAATCTCGATAAAAGTAACTTTTCGAGTATTCCTATCAAAGTTTTTCGACTGCTTGCCATCTTTTCCCGGCGCGGTTAGGGTTGAAAGCATGAAAACCTCTCACACCCTCATTCAGCTTCGCCAGCACCGCAGCCTGTGCCTCGTCAGCGCACGACTGCCAGGCTGAATCGCAGCGCCTCGCCCCTAGATTTATCCAACGCAACAGTGATCCACCGGCAGGCCGCCTCTTTTCGGCCAACAACAGAATAAGGACTCCCAGATGAGCATGCTCAAAGACCCGTCTTCGAAATACCGCGCGTTCCCGACCATCGACATTCCAGATCGCACCTGGCCGTCGAAGACCATCACGTCCGCGCCGATCTGGTGCAGCTCCGACTTGCGCGATGGCAACCAGTCGCTGATCGAGCCGATGGATGCGGTGAAAAAGCTGCGCTTCTGGAAAACCCTGGTTCAGGTGGGCGTGAAGGAAATCGAAGCGTCCTTCCCGGCCGCTTCGCAAACCGATTTCGACTTCGTGCGGACCTTGATCGAAGACGGCCACATCCCTGACGACACCACCATCCAGGTGTTGACCCAGGGTCGTGAAGACCTGATCGCCCGCACCTTCGAATCCCTGCGCGGGGCGAAAAAGGCCATCGTTCACCTCTACAACGCCACCTCCCCGTCCTTCCGCCGGATCGTCTTCAACCAGGACAAGGACGGCATCAAGGAAATCGCGGTCAGCGCCGCCAAGCTGTTCGTCAAGTACGCCGCGCAGCAGCCGGAGACCGAGTGGACGTTCGAATACTCGCCAGAGACCTTCAGCGCCACTGAGCTGGAGTTCGCCAAGGAAGTCTGTGACGCGGTGATCGAGGTCTGGAACCCGACGCCGGAACACAAGATGATCCTCAACCTGCCTGCGACCGTCGAGTGCGCCACGCCGAACATCTACGCCGACCAGATCGAGTGGTTCGGCCGCCACATCAACCGTCGTGACAGCGTGCTCATCAGCCTGCACACCCACAACGACCGTGGCACTGGTGTTGCTGCCACCGAGCTGGGCCTGATGGCTGGCGCCGACCGTGTCGAAGGCTGCCTGTTCGGCAACGGCGAGCGCACCGGCAACGTCGACCTGGTCACCGTGGCCTTGAACCTCTACACCCAGGGCGTGAACCCTGAGCTGGACTTCTCCGACATCGACGGCGTGCGTAAAGTCGTCGAAGAGTGCAACCAGATTGCCGTGCACCCACGTCACCCTTATGTCGGCGACCTGGTGCACACCGCGTTCTCCGGCTCCCACCAGGACGCTATCCGCAAGGGCTTCGCCCAGCAGCAGGCGGACGCCCTGTGGGAAGTGCCGTACTTGCCGATCGACCCGGCCGACATCGGGCGCAGCTACGAGGCGGTGATCCGCGTCAACAGCCAGTCCGGCAAAGGCGGGATTGCCTACCTGCTGGAACAGGAATACGGCATCAACTTGCCGCGCCGCATGCAGATCGAGTTCAGCCAGGTGGTGCAACGCGAGACCGATCGCCTGGGCCTCGAGATGACCGCACAACAGATCCACGCCTTGCTGCACAGCGAGTACTTGCAGGCCAACACCCCGTACGCGCTGGTCAGCCATCGCCTGCAGGAAGAAAACGGCCACAGCGCCGTGGAAGTGGAAGTCTCGAGCAAGGGCCAGGGCGAAACCAACCTGCACTGGCGCGGCAAGGGCAATGGCGCCCTGGAAGCCCTGGTGGCCGGTTTGCCAATCCCGGTGGAGATCATGGACTACAACGAACACGCCATCGGCGCGGGGACCAATGCCAAGGCCGCGGCCTACATTGAACTGCGAGTCAACGGCGAACGCGCGGTGCATGGCGTGGGCATCGATGAAAACATCACCACCGCCAGCTTCAAGGCCCTGTTCAGCGCGCTGAACCGCTCCCTGAGCCAGCCACAGGCCAAAGCGGCTTAAGCCTACGCTGCAATGCAAAAGGCCCCGAATTTCGGGGCCTTTTTGTTTGTCCTTGAGGGCCTCATCGCGGGCAAGCCCGCTCCCACAGAGGGTGTGCAATCCATTGTGGGAGCGGGCTTGCCCGCGATGAGGCCAGATCAGACGATGCGAAATTCAGGTGAACTCGAAGGTATCGGCATCCAGGTTCGCCGGGAACCGTGTGCGGTAGGCGGCCAGTTCGGCCGCGTCGAGCACCACCTGGAACACCCCGTCCGCCTCGCCAGCGCTGAGCAGGGTCTCGCCCTGGAAGTCCAGCACCTGGCTGTCGCCGGTATAGGCAAAGCCCTTGCCATCGGTACCCACCCGGTTCACCGCAGCGACGTAACACAGGTTCTCGATGGCCCGGGCCGGCAGCAGGCGATTCCAGTGCTGGCGGCGCGCGCCCGGCCAGTTGGCGGTGTACAGCAGCAGGTCAGTGTCCTGGGGATCGCGGCTCCACACCGGGAAGCGAAGGTCGTAGCAAATCAGCGGGCGTATGCGCCACCCCTTGAGTTCGAACTGCACTTGGCGCTCGCCAGGCGTGAAGTGATTGTGTTCGCCCGCCATGCGGAACAGGTGACGCTTGTCGTAATGCCAGACTTCGCCATCGGGTCGCGCCCACAGCAGGCGGTTGCGGTGGCTGCCATCGGCGGCCTGGACGATGATGCTGCCGGTGATCACCGCATCCAGCTTCGCCGCCTGGGTCCGCAGCCATTTGCTGGTCGGGCCGTTTTCCGCTTCGGCGAGAGTGGCCGACTCCATGGAGAAACCAGTGGTGAACATCTCCGGCAGGATGATCAGGTCCGCGCCGCGCGCCTGCTCCAGCAACAGTTCGAAGTGCTCGAGATTGGCCTGGCGGTCGTGCCAGGCCAGGGTGGTCTGGATCAGCGCCAGGTTGAGGTTGGGCAGGTTGCTCAGATCACGCATAATTTTTCCGCCGCCTCACGCAGCGTCTCCTCTCGCTTGGCAAAACACAGGCGCACCAGGCGCTGTTCCTGCGGTGGGTTCTGGTAGAACACTGACACCGGAATCGCCGCCACGCCGTGCTCACGGGTCATCCAGACAGCCATGTCGACATCGTTCAGGTCCGGGCGGATCTGCGAGTAATCGACCAGTTGGAAATACGTCCCGGTGACCCGGGTAAAGCTGAATCGCGATGGCTGCAACAGATCGCAGAACAGGTCACGCTTGGCCTGATAGAACGCCGGCAGTTGTTCGACGTGCTCCGGATGGGCCGCCATATAGTCGGCCAGCGCGTACTGCAACGGGGTTACGCCGCAAAAGCTGACGTACTGGTGCACCTTGCGCAGCTCTGCCGTGAGGGCCGGTGGCGCCACCACGTAGCCGGTCTTCCAGCCGGTGACGTGGTAGGTCTTGCCGAACGAACTGACCACAAAGGCGCGTTGATACAGCTCTTCATGGGCCAGCACGCTGACATGGGGTACGCCGTCATAAACGAGGTGCTCATAGACCTCGTCGCTGACCAGGTAGATGTCGCGGTCACGGATCAACTCGGCCAGTTGCTCCAGCTCGGCACGGGAAATCAGCGCGCCACTGGGGTTGTGCGGCGAGTTG
Organism: Pseudomonas sp. NPDC087626; assembly: GCF_044743405.1. NCBI lineage: Bacteria > Pseudomonadati > Pseudomonadota > Gammaproteobacteria > Pseudomonadales > Pseudomonadaceae > Pseudomonas > Pseudomonas sp. NPDC087626. Next base: position 53,680 of record NZ_JBIUWJ010000003.1, on the reverse strand, counting down.
AGGATGATCATCCGCGTCCGCGGGCTGAGCGCATCCTTAAGAGCCTGGAAGTCGATCGAGAAATCCTTCGCCGCCAGTTGCACATGCACGCAGCGCCCGCCTGCCAGGGCCACCGAGGGCTCGTAGCTGTCATAGGCCGGGTCAAAGACGATGACCTCGTCACCGCTGTGGATCACCGCCTGGATCGCGCAGAAGATCGCCTGGGTGGCACCCGGGGTGATCGTCACCTCATCCTCGGCATCGACGCTGACCCCATAGCTGCGGGCGATCTTGGCCGCCACCTGTTGGCGCAATGCCGGCAGGCCGGTCATGGGGCAATACTGGTTGTGCCCATTGGCAACATGCCACCCCAGCGCATCGCGCAGGGCTTGCGGGCCATCGAAATCGGGGAAGCCCTGGGACAGGTTGAGCGCGCCGCTCGAAGCCGCGAGCTGGGACATTTGGGTGAAGATAGTGATGCCGACATTCGGCAGCTTGCTGGTGATCATCAGTGGGCCCCTGCTGGTGAGCCATGAGTTTCAAGCGACAAGCGGCAAGTGGTCAAGCCTCAACCCAGCAGATGCAAAAAAGGGTCCTGAAGAGGACCCTTTTTCTGGTTTGAGCTACAAGCTACAAGCTCATCACTCGAAGCGGCTCACTTTTTATCGCGGCGCTTCTTGTCGGCTTTCTTGTGGTGCGACATCAAACGACGCTTCTTGTTGACCTGGCGGTCGGTGAGCGTGTTCTTCTTCGCCTCATACGGGTTCTCGCCACCCTTGAACTCGATGCGGATCGGCGTACCGACCAGCTTCAGCACACGGCGGTAAGTGTTTTCCAGGTAACGCACGTAGGAATTCGGAACCTTCTCGACCTGGTTACCGTGGATCACGATCAGCGGCGGGTTGGCACCACCCAAGTGGGCATAGCGCAGCTTGATCCGGCGGTTGTTGACCATCGGCGGCGCGTGCTCGCCCACGGCGTCTTCGAGGATCTGGGTCAGGCGGTTGGTCGGCCAGCGAGTGATCGCCGACTTGAACGAGTTCTGTACCGACTGGTACAGGTTGCCCACGCCAGTGCCGTGCAAGGCCGAGATGAAGTGGATGTCGGCGAAGTCGACGAAGAACAACCGACGCTCCAGCTCGATCTTCACGAAGTCGCGTTCCGACGACGTCATGCCGTCCCACTTGTTCAGTGCGATAACGATGGCGCGACCGGCTTCCAGGGCAAAGCCCAGCAGGTTCAGGTCGTGGTCGACCACGCCTTCACGGGCGTCCATCACAAAGATCACCACGTTGGCGTCTTTGATCGCTTGCAGGGTCTTGACCACCGAGAACTTTTCGACTTCCTCGTTGATCTTGCCGCGCTTGCGCACACCCGCGGTGTCGATCAGCGTGTACTTCTCGTCGTTACGCTCGAACGGGATGTAGATGCTGTCGCGAGTGGTGCCGGGTTCGTCATAGACGATCACCCGGTCTTCACCGAGCATGCGGTTGACCAGGGTCGACTTGCCGACGTTCGGCCGGCCGATGATAGCGATCTTGATGCCGTCTTTTTCGCTTGGACCAGGAATCCGTACCGCTTCTTCGCCTTCGGCGACGTTGGCGTTCAGATCCTCTTCTTCGGTGTCACGCGGGAAATCGGCGAGGGCGGCTTCCAGCAGGGTGTTGACACCGCGACCTTGTGCACCGGCAACGCCAATGGCGTGGCCCATGCCCAAAGGGGCAAATTCAGCGCGGGCCATTTCCGGATCGATGTTGTCGATCTTGTTGGCAACCAGCAGGGAGCGTTTGTTGCGCTTGCGCAGGTGCTCGGCAATCATCTGGTCAGCGGCGGTGAAGCCCGCCTTGGCGTCTACCAGGAACAGAACGACATCGGCTTCTTCGATGGCCAGCAGCGACTGCTCGGCCATCTTTTCGTCCATGCCGTGTTCGTCACCGGAAATACCACCGGTATCGACCAGGATATAGGAGCGCCCTTGCCACTTTGCCTCACCGTATTGGCGATCACGGGTCAGACCGGAAAGGTCGCCGACAATAGCGTCGCGGCTTTTGGTCAGGCGGTTGAACATGGTGGATTTGCCGACGTTCGGTCGGCCCACCAGGGCGATTACGGGAACCATGCGGCTCTCCACTTCGTTATTTCAGAAAATACAAAAGCCGCTGCGAGGCAGCGGCTGGTGCTCGTGTAGGAGCGAGCTTGCTCGCGAAGAACGTCACCACACCGCGTTTATCCAGACTGCACGCGTTATCGTTGACGTCCATCGCGAGCAAGCTCGCTCCTACCTATAGGTCCAGCATAGTTCTTACTTGATGGTCAGCGCTTCCAGTTTGCCGCTGTTGCCATACACATAAATCGTGTCACCCACCACCAGCGGACGGGCACGAAGGCCGTCGCTGTCGATGCGTTCACGGCCGACGAAACGGCCATCCACCTGACTCAACAGGTGCAGGTAACCTTCCAGGTCACCGACTGCAACGTAGCTGGAGAACACTTCCGGGGCCGACAGTTGACGACGGGCCAGCGAATCGTTGCTCCACAAGGCTGTGGTGGAACGTTCGTCGACGCCTTCAACGGTACCCGAAGACAGACTCACATAAACGTTGCCGAAACCTTGAGCGACACCGGCGTAGCTGGAAGCATCACGCTGCCACAGCTGACGACCGCTCTCCAGGTCCAGTGCCGCAACGCGACCCTGGTAGCTGGCGACATACAGGGTACCGCCGGACAACAGCAGGCCACCGTCGATGTCGACTACACGATCCAACTCGGAACGGCCCTGCGGGATCGCTACACGCGTTTCCCACATCGGCACGCCGTTGTTGATGTTCAGCGCCACCACTTTACCGGTCGACAGACCGGCCAGCGCCAGGCGGTTGGTCACGATCGGCGCACTGGTGCCGCGCAGGGTCAAGACCGCCGGGGTGCTGTCGTACAACCAACGCTGGTTGCCAGTGGCGGCGTCCAGACCGATCAGCCGATCGTCCTGGGTTTGCACCACGACCACATCACCGTTGTTGGCAGGCGGGGCCAGCACTTCGCTGGTGACCCGGGCACGCCACTTCTCTTCACCGTTGATGGCATCCAGGGCAATGACTTCACCCTTGAGGGTACCGACCATGACCAGCCCGTAACCCACGCCGACGGCGCCGGAAACCGGCAGCTCGAGGTCTTTCTCCCACTTGACGTCACCGTTACCGCGATCCATCGCCATGACCGTGCCATTCACGTCACCGGCATAGATGGTGTCGCCGTCGATGGCCGGCACCAGCATGTTGTAGGTTTCGCCCTGACCGTCACCGATCGAACGACTCCACTGCTTTTGCAGGACCACTTCTTCCTTGAAGTCGACCAGTTCGGCCGGTGGCAGTTCTTTTTTGCTGTTGCTGCTGCAACCCGCGGCCAGGACGGCCAGAGCCAGCAATGCTGCATGTTTCCAACGAATCACGTCACGCATCCCCTTTGGCCAGGTCGTCCAGCTTGATTTGTAGGCCACCGACCGCTGCTTCATCCGACAGCGCCGCCTTGGCTTTCTGGTATGCCGCATGGGCTTCGTCGGTACGACCCAACTGGACCAGCAGGTCACCCTTGAGTTCCTCGCGAGTAGCCAGGAATGCCTTGTCCGCGTCGCCTTCGAGCAGCTTCAGGGCTTCGTCGGTCTTGTTCTGCGCCGCCAGCACCTGGGCCAGACGCTGACGCGCCACTTCGCCCAGGGTCGGGTTGACCGGTTTGTCAGCCACGGCCTTGAGTTCGTTGGCAGCGTCGTCGAGCTTGCCGCTGTCGACCGCGACCTTGGCCACGAACAGGCGACCGTACTGCGCGTAGGCAGTACCACCGAACTCGCTGTTGAGCTTGTTGGCGAGGTCCGCGACACGGGCCGCGTCAGGCTTGCCGTCCGGGGTCAGCGTGGTTTCCAGCAATTCCTGGTAGAGCATCGAGGCGCCTTGCGACTGGTTGCTCTGATACTTCTGGAACGCCTGCCAGCCGAACACGATGACCAGCGCCAACAGGCCGCCAGTGACCAGGGGTTTACCGTTGCGCGTCCACCAGTCCTTCAAATCCGCCAGCTGTTCATCTTCGGTACTCGACACCCCAATACTCCTTATTCGCTAAATCGGCTGTTTGACAGCTTCAACCCTGCACGACGCAGGTGGCCAGGTGAGCGGCGAGCGCGTCCCAGGCAATGCTTTGTTGTTCGCCCTGGCCACGCAGGGGTTTGAAACCTACCACTTGCTGGGCCATCTCGTCGTCACCAAGGATCAGTGCGTACAGCGCACCGCTCTTGTCGGCTTTCTTGAACTGGCTTTTGAAGCTGCCAGCGCCGGCGTTCACTTGCAGGCGCAGGTTGGGCAACTGGTCACGCACCCGCTCGCTCAGGGTCAGGGCGGCCAGTTCGGCAGCCTCGCCAAAGGCGCACAGGTAGACGTCGACCTGCCGGGAAATCTCTTGCGGGATCTGCTCCAGGGTTTCCAGCAGCAACACCAGGCGCTCGATGCCCATGGCGAAACCCACGCCGGTGGTTGGCTTGCCGCCCATCTGCTCGACCAGGCCATCGTACCGGCCGCCCGCGCACACGGTGCCCTGGGCGCCGAGCTTGTCGGTGACCCATTCGAATACGGTCTTGCTGTAGTAATCCAACCCGCGCACCAGCTTGGGGTTGATCACATAAGGAATGCCGGCGGCGTCCAGACGGGCCTTGAGGCCTTCGAAGTGCGCGCGCGACTCGTCATCCAGGTAGTCGGCCATCTTCGGTGCATCGACCAGTACCGCCTGGGTATCGGCGTTCTTGGTGTCGAGCACGCGCAGCGGGTTGGTCTTCAGCCGACGCTGGCTGTCTTCGTCCAGTTGGTCCAGGCGTGCCGAGAGGTACTCGACCAGCGCCTCGCGGTAACGCCCACGGGACTCGCTGGTGCCCAGGCTGTTGAGCTCGAGCTTGACCGCATCGCGGATCCCCAACTCGCCCCACAGGCGCCAGGTCAGCACGATCAGCTCGGCATCGATGTCCGGACCGTCGAGGTTGAACACTTCGACACCGATCTGGTGGAACTGGCGATAGCGGCCTTTCTGTGGACGCTCGTGGCGGAACATCGGGCCGATGTACCAGAGTTTCTGCACCTGGCCACCGCCGGTGATGCCGTGCTCCAGCACGGCCCGGACGCAGGCTGCGGTGCCCTCGGGACGCAGGGTCAGCGAATCGCCGTTGCGGTCCTCGAAGGTGTACATCTCTTTTTCGACGATATCGGTCACTTCACCGATGGAGCGCTTGAACAGCTCGGTGAACTCGACGATCGGCATGCGGATCTGCTTGTAACCGTAGTTATCCAGCAGACGCGAAACAGTGCCTTCGAAATGACGCCACAGCGGGGTCTGTTCGGGCAGGATGTCGTTCATGCCACGGATGGCTTGCAGAGACTTGCTCACAAAAATTCCTTAATTCGTTTGATCAGCCGCGAGCGATCAGCGCTGCGTCGGCTTCGACCTTTTCGGCCGCTTTCTGGCGGATCAGCCGTTCCAGCTCATCCACCAGATTGTCATTCGTCAGTTTCTGCGCCGGCTTGCCGTCGATGTAGATCAGGTTCGGCGTGCCGCCAGTAAGGCCGATATGGGCCTCCTTGGCTTCGCCAGGACCGTTGACCACACAGCCGATGACCGCGACATCCAGCGGCACCAGCAGATCTTCGAGGCGCCCTTCCAGCTCGTTCATGGTCTTGACCACATCGAAGTTCTGCCGCGAGCAGCTCGGGCAGGCGATGAAGTTGATGCCACGGGAACGCAGGTGCAGGGACTTGAGGATGTCGTAGCCGACTTTCACTTCCTCGACCGGATCAGCCGCCAGCGAGATGCGGATAGTATCGCCAATCCCTTCGGCGAGCAGCATACCGAGGCCCACCGCGGATTTCACTGTGCCTGAACGCAATCCACCGGCCTCGGTGATGCCCAGGTGCAACGGCTGGACGATTTCCTTGGCCAGCAGGCGGTAGGCTTCGACGGCCATGAACACGTCGGAGGCCTTCACGCTGACCTTGAAGTCCTGGAAATTCAGGCGTTCAAGGTGCTCGACGTGGCGCAAGGCCGACTCCACCAGCGCCGCCGGCGTTGGCTCGCCGTATTTCTTTTGCAGGTCTTTTTCCAGGGAACCGGCGTTGACCCCGATGCGGATCGGGATCCCACGGTCGCGGGCGGCATCGACCACCGCACGCACGCGATCTTCACGACCGATGTTGCCCGGGTTGATCCGCAGGCAATCGACACCCAGTTCAGCGACCCGCAAGGCGATCTTGTAGTCGAAGTGAATGTCGGCCACCAGCGGCACCTTCACCAACTGCTTGATCCGACCGAAGGCTTCCGCAGCGTCCATGTCCGGGACGGAAACCCGCACGATGTCGACGCCAGCGGCTTCCAGACGGTTGATCTGGGCCACGGTGGCAGCAACATCGTTGGTGTCGCTGTTGGTCATGCTCTGCACAGCGATAGGCGCATCACCGCCCACCGGTACCGAACCGACCCAGATCTTGCGGGATTCGCGACGTTTGATTGGAGATTCGCCGTGCATGACTTATTGACCCAACTTCAGGCGAGCAGTCTCGCCACTGGTGAACGGAGCTACATCGACTGCTTGCCCGTTGTAGCTGACTTGCGCGCCGCGGGCAAAGCCCAGGCGGACAGCAAAGGGTGGCTTGCCGCTGACATCGACGGTCTCGCCCTTGCGTTTCAGACCGCTGAACAGCACTTTGCCGTTGCCGTCGGAGACCTGCGTCCAGCAGTCGGACACGTACTGGATACGGACCTGGCCAGAGCCGGCCACCGGCGCGGTTGCCACCGGGGCAGGCGCTACCGGCGCACTGACCACGGGTGCCGGGGCCACGGGAGCAACCGGGGCGACAGGTGCCGCAGGGGTGACTGGCGTCGCAACCACAGGCGCAGCAGGCGTCGCCGCCGGGACCTGGGTAGTTTGCGCGGCTGGGGCCTCGGAGGCACCTTCAGGCAAGGCCAGTGGAGTGGTGCTTTCGGTCTGGGCTTGGACGACGGCCTGGTCTTCCGGCTCGTCCAGCGGATGGATCTGGGTAGTGCCGTCGGCGCCTTCGACTTCGACGTGCTCGGGGTTCAGGCCGATCAAGTCCTTGGTGCGCAGCGAGGTTTGATCCTGCCACCAGACAAAACCGCCGCCCACGACCGCAATCAGCAACAGCAGGCTGACAATGCGCAGGATGGTATGGGAAATACGGCTGGGCTCCTCGATACGTCCCAGGCTATGGACGTTGCTGCCCTGGGCGTCGGTGCCGGTGTGCTGGTCGAATTGCTGAACCAGGACGGCCTGGTCCATGCCGAGCAATTTGGCATAGGTACGGATATAGCCGCGGGCAAAGGTATGCCCTGGCAACTTGTCGAACGCGCCAGCTTCCAGGTTACCCAGGGAAATCACGGTGAGATTGAGCTTTACCGCTACTTCAGCCAACGACCAACCATTGCTTTCGCGGCCCTGACGCAAGGTCTCTCCGGGGTTTACGCGAGTCGCTGCTACAACTTCGGGATGCGCCGCTTTCATCATTGCTCCGACAGGTATTGCTGATATTCCGGCGTACCGGGATAGAGTCGTTTTAATTGCAGGCCCAGACTGGCAGCCTTGTCGCGATCTTCGAACACACTGGCCAGCCGAACGCCGAGCCATAGACTACGTGCATTTTGCTCGGCGAGCAGGCTAAAACGGTCGTAATAGTCACGCGAGGGCACATAATGCCTGTCTTCGAAGGACAACTCAGCCATTTCCAGCAAAGCCCGCGGTTGCTGGCGGTTCAGGCGCAGGGCTTTTTCCAGCTGTTGCCGGGCCAGATCACGCTGACCGAGCATCGCGGCCGTCATGCCGAGGTTCTCGAAGACCCGCGAACGTTCAGGATAAAGGCTATCGGCAGCGGCCTGTTGAAAGCGCTCGTAGGCTTCTTTGTAGCGTTTCTCTTCATAGAGAAAACTGCCGAAGTTATTGAGGATACGCGCATCGCCCGGGCGGGCCGCGAGGGCCTTGCGAAAGTGCTGCTCGGCCAGTTCCGGTTCCATTTCTGCCTGGAACACCAGGCCCAGGGCGGCGTTGGCATCGGCGTCACTGCTGTCGAGCTCGAGGGCTTTGCGCAGCGGGACTTTCGCCTGCTCGGTCATGCCCTGGCGCAGGTAGCCCATGCCCAGTTGCACATAGGCACCTCGCGCCTCGTCACGGCCCTTGCTGGTCTTCATTGGATCGAAATCACCCGATGAGACGCAGCCAGCCGAGAGGCTGGCCAACAGCAGGAGCAGCGCAACGCGCAGGGACATAGAGATCCTCTCTTAGGTACGATTCGCAGCGTCTTGCGCCAGATCGCTGTCGGCGTTCAATTCCCGCACAGCGATGTAACGTTCGCTACGGCGGGTGCGATCCAGCACCTGCCCGACCAATTGACCACAGGCGGCATCGATGTCTTCGCCGCGGGTGGTGCGCACCGTGACGTTGAAGCCAGCGTGGTGCAGTTGGTCCTGGAAACGCCGGATAGCGTTGTTGCTCGGCCGCTCGTAACCGGAGTGCGGGAACGGGTTGAACGGGATCAGGTTGATCTTGCACGGGATGTTCTTGAGCAACTCGATCATTTCCACCGCGTGCTCGACCTTGTCATTGATGTCTTTGAGCAAGGTGTACTCGATGGTCAGCACACGTTTTTCGCCCAGGGACGACATGTAGCGCTGGCACGACTCGAGGAGCATCTTAAGTGGATACTTCTTGTTGATCGGCACCAATTGGTTACGCAATGCGTCATTGGGTGCGTGCAGCGACAACGCCAGGGATACGTCGATGTGCTTGGACAGCTCGTCGATCATCGGCACCACACCGGAGGTCGACAGGGTCACGCGGCGCTTGGAAATGCCGTAGCCCAGGTCGTCCATCATCAGGTGCATGGCGGCGATGACGTTGTCGAAGTTCAGCAGCGGCTCACCCATGCCCATCATCACCACGTTGGTGATGGCACGGTCGGCGGTCGCCGGGATGCTGCCAAACGATTTATTGGCAATCCACACCTGGCCGATGACTTCGGCGGCGGTGAGGTTGCTATTGAAGCCTTGCTTGCCGGTGGAGCAGAAACTGCAATCCAGGGCAAAGCCTGCCTGGGACGAAACGCACAAGGTGCCGCGTTTGCCCTGGGGAATGTAAACGGTCTCGACACAGCTGCCGGACGCCACGCGCACCACCCACTTACGGGTGCCATCGCTGGAAATGTCCTCGCTGACCACTTCGGGACCACGGACTTCAGCAATGACCTTGAGCTTGTCGCGCAGGGCCTTGCTGACGTTCGTCATGGCGTCGAAATCGTCGACGCCAAAGTGGTGAATCCATTTCATTACCTGACCGGCACGGAAACGCTTCTCCCCGATTGAGTCGAAGAATTTTTCCATTTCCAGCTGAGTCAGACCCAGCAGGTTAGTTTTAACAGTCGATGTAGTCATGGATTCACCTTCACTCTTAAGCCAATGCTTAGCGAGTGGTTACTTCAGTAGCTGCGAAGAAGTACGAGATTTCGCGAGCAGCAGCGGCTTCGGAGTCCGAACCGTGTACAGCGTTGGCGTCGATGGAGTCAGCGAAGTCAGCGCGGATGGTGCCGGCAGCAGCTTCTTTAGGGTTGGTAGCGCCCATCAGCTCACGGTTCAGAGCGATAGCGTTTTCGCCTTCCAGAACCTGTACAACAACCGGGCCGGAGATCATGAAAGCAACCAGGTCGCCGAAGAAACCACGAGCGCTGTGCTCAGCGTAGAAGCCTTCGGCTTCAGCTTTGGACAGTTGCTTGAGTTTCGAAGCTACAACGCGCAGGCCAGCTTTTTCGAAACGAGTGGTGATCTCGCCGATAACGTTTTTTGCAACAGCGTCAGGCTTGATGATGGAGAAAGTACGTTGAACAGCCATGGTGTAACTCCAGAAACAGTAATTTGCGAAAAATTAAACCCGCGAATTATACGCGGGTTCTTGGGTATTGCCTAACCTGCGGGGACGATCAGTCCAATTCTTCAGCCCAGAGCGTCTGAACCGCTTCCAACACCTTCTCGCCAACACGACCAGAGGTATTGTCAAAATCCGGCAGCTCTTTGATCCATTGCTGCAGATCGACGAAATTGACAGAAAACGGGTCTACGCCCGGCTTGGCCTCGGCCAACTCTTCTGCAATGCGTTGAACATCATTCCAACCGTAGCTCATGACAGTCTTACCAGTCAGTGCGGCGCTTCAGCCGCATGGTTAAGCGAATATTTCGGGATTTCGACGGTGATGTCTTCTTCACCCACTATAGCCTGACAGGCCAGGCGGGACACAGGCTCCAGACCCCAGGCCCGATCAAGATAGTCCTCTTCCAGCTCGTCGGCCTCTTCCAGCGAGTCAAAACCCTCACGAATCAGGCAGTGACACGTAGTGCAAGCACAGACGCCGCCGCAGGCGCTTTCCATCTCGATGTGGTGTTCGTGGGCCAGTTCGAGAATAGAGGTGCCGGGCTCAGCCTCGACAACCATGCCGTCCGGGCAGAACTTCTCGTGTGGCAGAAAAATGACCTGCGGCATCAGATATCCTCGATTTCATTCAGATTGCGCCCCGACAGAGCGGCTTTCACCGTCTGATCCATGCGACGGGCTGCAAAAGCATCGGTCACTTGCGACAGACGCTTGGTCTGCTGCTCGATGGCGTAACCATCAGTACCTTTCATCAGTTCGATCAGTTCCTGCACCTGCAGGTCGATAACCATGCGCTCTTCGGCGTCGAGCAAGCGCTCGCCATCAGCCTCCAGGGCGCCCTGCACCGCCTCGACCAGGCGCTGGGCATCAACTTGCTGCTCGCGCAGGACGCGGGCGACCTTGTCGTCATTGGCGTGTTGGAACGAATCCTTGAGCATGCGGGCAATTTCGCCGTCAGTCAGGCCGTAGGACGGCTTGACCTGGATGCTCGCCTCGACGCCCGAACCCAGCTCGCGCGCCGAAACGCTGAGCAGGCCGTCGGCGTCGACCTGGAAGGTCACACGAATCTTCGCTGCACCGGCAACCATGGCCGGAATCCCGCGTAATTCAAAACGCGCCAGGGAGCGGCAATCGCTGATTAGCTCACGCTCGCCCTGCAGCACGTGAATCATCATGGCCGACTGGCCGTCTTTGTAAGTGGTGAAGTCCTGGGCGCGCGCCACCGGGATCGTGGTGTTGCGTGGAATCACCTTCTCCATCAGGCCGCCCATGGTTTCCAGCCCCAGGGACAACGGAATCACGTCGAGCAGGAGCAGTTCGCCACCGTCACGCTTGTTGCCCGCCAGGGTATCGGCCTGGATCGCAGCACCAATGGCCACCACTTGATCCGGATCGATTTCCGTCAGCGGCTGGCGACCAAACGCTTCAGCGACAGCCTCACGCACCCGCGGCACACGGGTGGAACCACCGACCATGACCACTGCGTGCACGTCGTCCAGCTCGATGCCGGAGTCACGCACGGCACGACGGCAGGCCTTGAGGCTGCGCGCGACCATTGGCTCGATCAGCGCATCAAAGGCTTCACGGGTCAGCTCGGCTTTCCAGGCACCATGGACCACTTCGACCGACGCGGCATTGGTCAACGCTTCCTTGGCCGCGCAGGCGGTTTGCAACAGTTGACGCTGCGCGCCCGGATCGAGGTCGGCGGACAAGCCGGCGCTCTCGATGATCCAACCCGCAATCGCGTGGTCAAAATCGTCGCCACCCAGGGCGCTGTCGCCGCCGGTAGCCAGGACCTCAAACACACCGCCGGTCAGGCGCAGAATCGAAATATCGAAGGTGCCGCCGCCTAGGTCATAGATAGCGACCAGGCCTTCGGCGTGCTGGTCCAGCCCGTAGGCGACCGCCGCAGCCGTTGGCTCATTGAGCAAGCGCAGCACGTTCAGGCCGGCCAGCTTGGCCGCATCCTTGGTGGCTTGACGCTGGGCATCGTCGAAGTAGGCCGGAACCGTGATCACGGCGCCCACCAGCTCACCACCCAACGCCGCTTCAGCGCGCTGACGCAGGACCTTGAGGATGTCGGCGGAGACTTCGACCGGGCTTTTCGGCCCTTGAACAGTGTCGATGAACGGCATGTGCGACTCGCCACCGACAAAGCGGTACGGCAGTTGCTCGCCCAGCTGCTTGACGTCGGACAGACCACGACCCATCAAGCGCTTGACCGACAGCACCGTGTTCAACGGGTCGGTAGCAGCAGCCAGTCTGGCGGACTCGCCCACTTCGACGCGATCTGCGTGATAGCGCACGGCAGACGGCAGGATGACCTGCCCGTCAGCATCGGCCAGCGGCTCGGAAAGACCACTGCGCAACGCAGCGACCAGCGAATTGGTAGTGCCCAAGTCGATCCCCACAGCCAGACGACGCTGGTGCGGTTGAGGACTTTGGCCGGGTTCGGCGATCTGCAGTAGGGCCATCGTTATCAGGACTTATCTGTATATCAGGCGTGCGACCGAGGCGGCACTGGGTTAATCGTCGAGGCGCTCTTCTAACTGGCGCACTTCGTAGGTGAGCTTGTCGAGGAACTGCATGCGCCGCATCAGGCGTTCGGCCTGTTCGCGTTGCGCGGCATCGTTCCAGCAAGCTGCGAAGCTTTGGTTCAGTTCTTCCTGGGCGACCTTCAGGCGGCGCTTGAATACCGCAACCCCGGCCAGGTCGGCACTGTCTTGCAGGTCTTCGAGCTCTTCGCGCCATTGCATCTGCTGCAGAAGAAATTCCGGATCATGCACCGTGACCTCCAGCGGCAACTCACCACCACCCATGGCGAGCAGGTAACGCGCGCGTTTGGGGGGACTCTTGAGCGTCTGGTAGGCCTCGTTGAGGCTCGCGGATTGCTCTAGCGCCAGCCGTTGCTCACGCTCGGAAGCATCAGCAAAGCGGTCCGGATGAACGCCGCGCGCCAACTCACGGTAGCGCGTAGCCAGCTGGTCGAGGTCCAGGTTGAAGCTCGGTTGCAGCTCAAATAAAGCGAAATGACAAGGAGTACCCACGACAAGCCTCAGATGTTGAAGCTTTCGCCGCAGCCACATTCACCGCGTACGTTGGGATTGTTGAACTTGAAGCCTTCGTTCAACCCTTCCTTGACGAAATCGAGTTCGGTGCCGTCCAGGTAGGCCAGGCTTTTCGGGTCGATGATCACTTTCTCGCCGTGACTTTCGAACACCTGATCCTCTGCCACCACTTCGTCGACAAACTCCAGCACGTAGGCAAGGCCGGAACAGCCCGTGGTGCGAACACCCAGGCGAATCCCCTCACCTTTGCCGCGCCCGTCGAGGGAGCGTCGCACGTGTCGAGCAGCCGCTTCTGTCATGCTGATAGCCATCGTTGACTCCTTACTCGTCGCCAAAACCTGAAAGTCAGATCAAGCCTTTTTTCTGCTTGTAGTCGCGAACAGCTGCCTTGATGGCGTCTTCAGCGAGTACCGAGCAGTGGATTTTCACTGGCGGCAGGGCCAGTTCTTCAGCCAGCTGAGTGTTCTTGATGGTCTCGGCTTCATCCAGGGTCTTGCCCTTCATCCACTCGGTAGCCAGGGAGCTGGAAGCAATGGCGGAACCGCAGCCGTAGGTCTTGAACTTGGCGTCTTCGATGATGCCTTGCTCGTTGACCTTGATCTGCAGGCGCATCACGTCGCCGCACGCTGGGGCGCCGACCATGCCGGTGCCGACATCAGGATCTTCCGCGTCCATCTTGCCGACGTTGCGCGGGTTCTCGTAGTGGTCGATGACCTTTTCGCTGTAAGCCATGATTCTTAATCCTCACTCATCAGAGAGTCGCTCTTTGGGCCCTGCAAACCGAAATTTCAAGACAGGACCCGTGTGCGGCGACTTATATATCAGTGTGCCGCCCACTCGATCTTCGAAATGTCGACGCCGTCTTTGTACATGTCCCACAGCGGCGACAGAGCGCGCAGCTTGGTAACGGCCTCGCAGACTTTCTGCGCGGCGTAATCGATTTCTTCTTCGGTGGTGAAGCGGCCGAAGGTGAAGCGGATCGAGCTGTGTGCCAGTTCGTCGTTGCGGCCCAGGGCGCGCAGTACGTACGAAGGCTCAAGCGAAGCCGAGGTGCAGGCCGAACCGGAGGAAACCGCCAGGTCCTTGAGCGCCATGATCAGCGATTCGCCTTCAACGTAGTTGAAGCTCAGGTTCAGGTTGTGCGGAACGCGGGCGGTCAGGCTGCCGTTGACGTACAGCTCTTCCAGATGCTCGACCTGCTTGTAGAAGCGGTCGCTCAGGGCCTTGATGCGCACGTTCTCGGCAACCATGTCTTCCTTGGCTACGCGGAAGGCTTCGCCCATGCCGACGATCTGGTGAGTGGCCAGGGTGCCGGAGCGCATGCCACGCTCATGACCGCCACCGTGCATGGTCGCTTCGATGCGCACACGCGGCTTGCGGCTCACGTACAGTGCGCCGATGCCTTTAGGGCCGTAGGTCTTGTGGGCGGAGAACGACATCATGTCGACTTTCAGCTTCTGCAGGTCGATTTCGACCTTGCCAGTGGACTGTGCGGCGTCGACGTGGAACAGGATGCCCTTGGAACGGAGCAACTCACCGATGGCGGCGATGTCGTTGATGGTGCCGATTTCGTTGTTCACATGCATGACCGAAACCAGGATGGTGTCGTCACGCAGTGCAGCTTCGATCATTTCCGGAGTCACCAGACCATCGGTGCGCGGCTCGAGGTAGGTCACTTCGAAACCTTCACGCTCCAGTTGGCGCATGGTGTCGAGGACAGCCTTGTGCTCAATCTTGGTGGTGATCAGGTGCTTGCCTTTGGTGGCATAGAAATGTGCCGCACCCTTGATTGCCAGGTTGTCGGACTCGGTGGCACCGGAGGTCCAGACGATTTCACGCGGGTCGGCGTTGACCAGGTCGGCGACCTGGCGACGAGCGTTCTCGACCGATTCTTCGGCTTTCCAGCCGAACACGTGGGAGCGGGACGCCGGGTTACCGAAGTTTCCGTCGACCAGCAGGCATTCACTCATCTTTTGCGCGACACGCGGATCAACCGGGGTGGTCGCAGAGTAATCAAGGTAAATCGGCAATTTCATGGACTATCTCCTAAATCAGGCTGGCTGGCGTGCCGCTAGCTCTTTGGCTGTCATTCGACGGCGGACGCTTCAATCTTGTCCAGGCGCGGCGACTTGCTGTTGCAACGACGCTGGTCCTGACGCTGGGCTACTTCTTGTACCTCACGGCGAGTGACAAGATCAGCCAAGCTGATACCGCTGAGAAATTCGTGGATTTGCAGGCTCAGATCACACCACAAGTGGTGGGTCAGACAGGTATCGCCGCCGTGGCAATCACCCAGACCCTGGCACTTGGTAGCGTCAACCGATTCATTTACCGCGTCGATTACCTGAGCAACCTGGATCCCCTGCATGTCACGCGACAGCTGGTAGCCGCCGCCAGGACCACGAACACTGGAAACCAGGTTGCTGCGGCGCAACTTGGCGAAAAGCTGTTCGAGGTAGGACAGGGAAATGCCTTGGCGCTCGGAAATGTCAGCCAGGGACACAGGCCCATGCTGCGCGTGCAACGCCAGGTCAAGCATGGCGGTGACAGCGTATCGGCCTTTTGTAGTCAGTCGCATGGACAATTACCGCGGAGTTTCGGGATGGGAGGAGTATGCAATTCCCGAGTATTTAAGTCAACTATAAGACCTAGTACTTTAGTCAGGTTTACCTGCAAAAGAGCGCGCGTATCATAGCAAAGGCTGGCCGCTAACAGCCAGTAGTACCGCGTGATCGTTCATCGCGGGCGAGCCCGCTCCCACAGGGATTTTCGGTGCTAACACAGGCTGTGCATCACCGAAGACCTTGTGGGAGCGGGCTCGCCCGCGATGGGGGCGACTCGGCCTAGCTGGCCTGGGTCTGATCCTTGTCTTTCACACAGGCGAAATCTTCTTCGCGCAACTCAGGCAGATCCTTGGCACAGTAAGGGCTGCCGAGGTCTTTCAGCGCGCCGCACATCCCTTCCAGACGACCATCCACCGCCTGCAGGTGGTCGAGCAACTGACCAATGGCCCGTGCCACCGGGTCAGGCATGTCTTCGCCGACACCGTAGGCATCAAATCCGATCTTCTCGGCCATGGCCTTGCGCTTGGCCTCCTGCTCGTCGTCGGACTTGACGATGATCCGCCCTGGAATCCCGACCACAGTCGCACCGGCCGGCACCGCCTTGGTCACCACCGCATTGGAGCCGACCTTGGCGCCCGCCCCCACGGTGAACGGCCCCAGCACCTTGGCGCCGGCACCCACCACCACACCATCTTCCAGCGTCGGGTGGCGCTTGCCTTTATTCCAGCTGGTACCGCCCAGGGTCACGCCCTGATACAGCGTCACGTCATCACCGATCTCGGCGGTTTCACCAATGACGATGCCCATACCGTGATCAATAAAGAAGCGTCGGCCGACCTTGGCACCCGGGTGAATCTCGATCCCGGTCAACCAGCGACCGAAGTTCGATACCAACCGCGCCAGCCATTTCCAGCCCCAGCCCCACAGCGCCGCCGACAGGCGATGAATCCAGATCGCGTGCATGCCCGGGTAGCAGGTCAGCACTTCGAATGCATTACGTGCCGCCGGGTCTCGGTGGAAAACGCTCTGGATATCTTCACGCAAACGCTCGAACATCATTAATCCTTCCGCTTAAGGAGCTCACCACGGGCCGCTTTCTGGGTTTCCGTGAGGATGCCACGCAAAATATTCATCTCCGCCCGGCTGACCGAGCTTCGTCCGTACAGCCGGCGCAGGCGCGCCATCAAGTGCCGCGGTTTTTCCGGATCGAGAAACTCGATGGCCACCAGGGTCTGCTCCAGGTGCTCATAGAATCGCTCCAGCTCATCCATGGTCGCCAGCTCACCGCTCTTGGTGGACGCCACTTCTTCCTTCTCGACCTTGCTTGGCTGGCCTTGCGCGGCCAACCAGGACATGCGCACTTCATAGCTCAACACCTGCACCGCGGCCCCCAGGTTCAGCGAGCTGAACTCAGGGTCCGAAGGAATGTGCACGTGATAATGACATCGCTGCAGCTCTTCATTGGTCAGGCCGGAATCTTCACGACCAAACACCAAGGCAATCTCGGCACCGGACGCCGCCTCCTCGACCACCTTGGTCCCGCACTCGCGCGGATCGAGCAGCGGCCAGGGAATGCGACGATCGCGCGCGCTGGTGCCAAGCACCAGGTTACAGCCCACCAGCGCATCTTCCAGGGTGGCGACCACTTGTGCGTTTTCCAGGATATCGCCGGCACCCGAAGCCCGCGCATCGGCCTCGTGATGGGGAAACAGCCGCGGCTCCACCAGCACCAGGCGCGACAGCCCCATGTTCTTCATGGCACGCGCAGCCCCACCGATGTTTCCCGGATGACTGGTATTGACCAGGACGACACGAATGTTCTGCAGCAAGGGAGGCGCTCTCTGACAGGGAATTTGGTCGCAAATCTTACAGTTCATCCTAAAGTTAAGCTACGAAAGCAAACGTCGTCGTTCACCTGTAGAAACTTTCTGCTAGAATGCTCGGCTTTCTTTAACAACCTTAGGTGACACATCCATGCAGCCCATGCTGAATATCGCGCTGCGCGCCGCCCGCAGCGCCAGTGAATTGATTTTCCGCTCCATCGAGCGCCTGGATACCATCAAGGTCGATGAAAAAGACGCCAAGGACTACGTGTCCGAAGTGGATCGCGCGGCCGAACAGAAAATCGTCGACGCCCTGCGCAAAGCCTACCCGAACCACTCGATCCTCGGCGAAGAGACCGGCATGCACGCCGGCACCGGTATCGAAGGCGAAGAGTACCTGTGGATCATCGACCCACTGGACGGCACCACCAACTTCCTGCGTGGCATCCCCCACTTCGCCGTCAGCATCGCCTGCAAATACCGTGGTCGCCTGGAACACGCCGTGGTCCTGGACCCGGTTCGCCAGGAAGAGTTCACCGCCAGCCGTGGCCGTGGCGCCCAACTGAACGGTCGTCGCCTGCGCGTCAGCGGTCGTACCAGCCTGGACGGCGCCCTGCTGGGTACTGGCTTCCCGTTCCGTGACGACCAGATGGACAATCTCGATAACTACCTGGGCATGTTCCGCGCCCTGGTTGGCCAGACTGCCGGCATCCGCCGCGCTGGCGCCGCGAGCCTGGACCTGGCGTACGTCGCCGCCGGCCGTTTCGACGCATTCTGGGAGTCGGGCCTGTCCGAGTGGGACATGGCTGCAGGCGCCCTGCTGATCCAGGAAGCAGGCGGCCTGGTGAGCGACTTCACCGGCGGTCACGACTTCCTCGAAAAAGGCCACATCGTTGCCGGCAACACCAAATGCTTCAAGGCAGTCCTGACGGCCATCCAGCCGCACCTGCCAGCCTCGCTGAAACGCTAAGCTTCCAGCGACAGAGAAAGCACCCTGCGGGGTGCTTTTTTTATGCCTGCCATTTGCCCTCCTACAGGGGATTGCGGCGGTGCATGGATCGCGGGCACAAAAAAGCACCCCGCAGGGTGCTTCTTTTTTAATCTGAACCCTTTATTGAGCCGGTTCGTTCTGGCCCAGGACCAACTGACCTTCCTTGTTGACCGGAATCTGGTTGCCTGGATCGCGATCCATGCGCACCTTGCCTTCCTTGCCGTCGAGCGAATAACGCACGTCGTAGCCTACGACCTTGTCGCTGATGTCATTGACCGTGTTGCAGCGGGTTTGCGTGGTGGTATAGGTGTCACGCTCCTGCATGCCCTCCTGCACCTTGTTACCGGCATAACCGCCACCTACCGCACCAGCGACCGTGGCGATCTTCTTGCCGGTGCCGCCACCGATCTGGTTACCCAACAGGCCACCGGCCAGCGCACCGACCACGGTACCTGCGATCTGGTGTTGATCCTTGACCGGCGCCTGACGGGTCACGGTCACGTCCTTGCACACTTCACGTGGAGTCTTGATCTGTTTCTTGACCGGCTCAACGGCCAGTACTTGCGCATACTCAGGGCCGCTTTTTACCAGGCTGTAGGTGGCAACAGCACCCCCGGCAGTCACACCGACAGCACCCAATACCGCACCAACCAGCAACGACTTGTTCACATGAACCTCCTGACCATCACATGCGGGACATGCCCGCGCTTCTCCCAGCCTTGGAGCACAAAAAAAGGCGCGAGTTCAATACTCGCGCCTTTTTGGGTACTACCAAGTGGGAAAACGTCTCAAGGACGGTCGTCCACTTCCTTATCGGTGTTGACCGTAGGGATCAGGTCTTCACTGCTCAGGTTCAGCCAGATCAGCACCACGTTGGCGATGTAGATCGACGAGTAAGTACCCGCCAATACACCCACCAGCAGGGCCAGGGAGAAGCCGTACAGGTTGTCGCCACCGAAGAACAACAGCGCGGCGATCGCCAACAGGGTCGAAACCGAGGTGGCAATGGTGCGCAGTAGGGTCTGGGTGGTCGAGATGTTGATGTTCTCGATCAGCGTCGCCTTGCGCAGTACGCGGAAGTTCTCACGCACCCGGTCGAACACCACGATGGTGTCGTTGAGCGAGTAACCGATGATCGCCAGTACCGCCGCCAGCACCGTCAGGTCGAAGGTGATCTGGAAGAACGACAGGATACCGATGGTCACGATCACGTCGTGGATCAGCGACACGATGGCCCCGACCGCAAATTTCCACTGAAAGCGGAACGCCAGGTAGATCAAGATGCCGCCCAGCGCCATGAGCATGCCGAGGCCGCCCTGGTCGCGCAGTTCTTCACCTACCTGCGGGCCGACGAACTCGACGCGCTTGACCACGGCCGGGTTGTCGCCGCCGACCTTCTGCAAGGCCTCAGCTACCTGGTGACCCAGTTGCGGGTCTTCGCCTGGCATGCGCACCAGCAAATCGGTGGTCGCACCAAAGCTCTGCACCACCGCCTCGTGATAACCCGAGGTAACCAGCTGCTCACGCACCTTGGTCACATCGGCCGGACGCTCATAGGTCAGCTCGATCAGCGTACCGCCGGTGAAGTCCAGGCCATAGTTCATGCCCTTGGTGGCAACACTGAACAACGCCAGCACCGTGAGGAACAATGTGACGCCGAACGCTACGTTGCGAACGCCCATGAAGTTGATTGTACGTAACATGGCAGCCCCTTAAATCCACAACTTCTTGAAGTCACGACCGCCGAAGATCAGGTTGACCATCGCACGAGTAACCATGATGGCCGTGAACATCGAGGTCAGAACCCCGAGGGACATGGTCACGGCGAAGCCCTTGACCGGACCTGTGCCCATGGCAAACAGAATCCCGCCCACCAGCAAGGTGGTCAGGTTGGCGTCGAGAATCGCGGTGAATGCGCGCCCGAAACCTTCGTTGATCGCCCGCTGCACCGTCATGCCCGCCGCGATCTCTTCACGAATCCGCGAGAAGATCAGTACGTTGGCGTCGACCGCCATACCCATGGTCAAGACGATACCGGCGATGCCTGGCAGGGTCAGGGTTGCACCCAGCAGCGACATCAGAGCCAGCAGCAACACCATGTTCACGCCCAGCGCCACGGTGGCGATCAAGCCGAAGAAGCGGTAGATGGCCATGATGAACAGCGACACGAACAGCATGCCCCACAGCGACGCATCGATACCCTTGGTGATGTTGTCAGCACCCAGGCTTGGACCGATGGTACGTTCTTCAGCGAAGTACATCGGGGCCGCCAGACCACCGGCGCGCAGCAGCAACGCCAGCTCCGAGGATTCGCCCTGGCCGTTCAGGCCAGTGATGCGGAACTGCGCGCCCAGCGGCGACTGGATAGTCGCCAGGCTGATGATCTTCTTCTCTTCCTTGAAGGTTTGCACCGCCACGTCTTTCTCGACGCCGTCGACGACCTGCTTGACGTAGGTGGTCACCGGACGTTGCTCGATGAAGATCACCGCCATGCTGCGACCGACGTTGGAGCGGGTAGCACGGTTCATCAGCTCGCCGCCATGACCGTCCAGGCGAATGTTCACCTCTGGGGTGCCGTGCTCGCCGAAACCGGCCTTGGCGTCAGTTACCTGGTCGCCAGTGATGATCAGGCCACGCTCGATCTGCGCAGGAGGACGCTTGCCCTCGCGGAATTCGAACATCTCGGAAGTGGCTTTGGACGCGCCCGGCTCTGCTGCCAGACGGAACTCAAGGTTGGCCGTCTTGCCCAGGATTCGCTTGGCTTCGGCAGTGTCCTGCACGCCTGGCAGTTCAACCACGATGCGGTTGGCACCCTGACGCTGAACGATAGGCTCGGCAACACCCAGCTCGTTGACGCGGTTACGTACCGTGGTCAAGTTCTGCTTGATGGAGTACTCACGGATTTCCGCCAGCTTGGCCGGGGTCATCGCCAGACGCAGTACCGGCTGACCATTGAGGTCGGCGGGAACAATGTCGAAATCGCTGAAGCTCTTGCGGATCAGTGCACGGGCCTGTTCGCGGGCTGCTTCATCAGTGAAGCCCAGCTGGATGGCACCGTTGAGTTGCGGCAGGCTGCGATAGCGCAGGCGCTCTTTGCGCAACAGGCTCTTGACGTCGCCTTCGTAGACTTTCATGCGG
The DNA here is from genome assembly GCF_044743405.1 of Pseudomonas sp. NPDC087626. NCBI lineage: Bacteria > Pseudomonadati > Pseudomonadota > Gammaproteobacteria > Pseudomonadales > Pseudomonadaceae > Pseudomonas > Pseudomonas sp. NPDC087626. The sequence goes on along the minus strand of NZ_JBIUWJ010000003.1, from coordinate 32,165 downwards.
GCGTCGATGGCTTTGTCCATGTCCACTTCCAGGAGGAAGTGCACACCACCGGACAAGTCCAGACCCAGCTTCATCGGGTGCGCGCCGAGGCTGCGCAGCCATTGCGGGGTAGTTTGTGCCAGGTTCAGTGCAACGACATAGTCATCACCCAAGGCCTTGCGCACGACATCCTTGGCCGGAAGCTGGTCTTCCTGCTTGGTCAGGCGAATCAGGCCGCCCTTGCCGTTGGCTGCCAGCGTGGCTGCCTTGACGGTGATCCCGGACTCGTTGAGCGCTTTGCTCACACGATCCAGATCCGCCTGATTGACCTGCAGCGCAGTGCTTGCACCGCTGACCTGAATGGCCGGGTCATCAGGGTAAAGATTGGGAGCGGAATAAACCAGACCGATCGCCAGCACCGCCAGGATCAGTACGTATTTCCACAGAGGGTATTTGTTCAGCATCACGCCGCCCGCTTATGACGCGGGGCGCCTTGCGCGCCCCGTCGATTGGTAGAAGATGAAACTCAGATCGCTTTCAGCGTGCCTTTTGGCAGCGTGGCAGCGATGGCGCCTTTCTGGAACTTCAGCTCTACCGAGTCAGAAACTTCGAGAACCACGAAATCATCCGCTACTTTGGTGATCTTGCCGGCGATGCCGCCAGAGGTCACAACTTCATCACCTTTTTGCAAGTTGCTCAGCAGGTTCTTCTGCTCTTTGGCGCGTTTGGCCTGTGGACGCCAGATCATCAGGTAGAAGATGACCAGGAAACCGACCAGGAAAATCCACTCAAAGCCAGTGCCAGCAGGGCCGGCAGCAGGTGCAGCGGCGTCTGCCATCGCATTCGAGATAAAAAAGCTCATTTAGCACTCCAGTTGCAGAATTAGTGTCTTAAACGTTTTAAAACTCAGTCCAAAGGCGGAACAGGCAACCCGCGCTTGGCATAGAAGGCATCGACAAAGGCGGCCAATGTACCCTGTTGAATAGCCTCGCGCAAACCAGCCATAAGCACTTGGTAATGGCGCAAATTGTGGATGGTATTGAGCATGCTTCCCAGCATTTCGCCGCACTTGTCCAGATGATGCAGATAAGCGCGGGAGAAGTTCTGGCAGGTATAGCAATCGCAGGTCGGATCGAGCGGCGAATCATCATGGCGATGAAACGCGTTACGGATCTTCAGCACACCAGTATCAATGAACAGATGCCCATTGCGGGCATTACGGGTTGGCATCACGCAATCGAACATGTCCACCCCGCGGCGCACACCCTCAACCAAGTCTTCCGGCTTGCCAACACCCATAAGGTAACGAGGTTTGTCAGCCGGCATCTGACCCGGAAGGTAGTCCAGCACCTTGATCATCTCGTGCTTGGGCTCGCCCACCGACAGGCCGCCAATGGCCAGGCCGTCAAAACCGATCTTGTCGAGGCCTTCCAGGGAGCGCATGCGCAGGTCCTGGTGCATGCCGCCCTGAACGATCCCGAACAGCGCCGCGGTGTTCTCGCCATGGGCGTTTTTCGAACGCTGGGCCCAGCGCAGCGACAGCTCCATGGAGATCCGCGCTACGTCTTCGTCGGCCGGGTACGGCGTGCATTCGTCAAAAATCATCACGATGTCGGAGCCCAGGTCACGCTGGACCTGCATCGACTCTTCCGGACCCATGAACACCTTGGCGCCGTCCACCGGCGAGGCGAAGGTCACGCCCTCCTCCTTGATCTTGCGCATGGCGCCCAGGCTGAACACCTGGAAACCACCGGAGTCGGTCAGGATCGGGCCTTTCCACTGCATGAAATCGTGCAGGTCGCCGTGCTTCTTGATCACTTCAGTGCCAGGACGCAGCCACAGGTGGAAGGTATTACCCAGGATGATCTCGGCGCCCGTGGCCTCGATATCCCGCGGCAACATGCCCTTGACCGTGCCGTAGGTACCCACCGGCATGAACGCCGGGGTCTCGACGGTGCCACGCGGGAACGTCAGGCGCCCCCGACGGGCTTTGCCGTCGGTGGCCAAAAGTTCGAAAGACATACGACAGGTGCGACTCATGCTGTTTCCTCTGGGCCGCGCGGTGCGGGATTGCGGGTGATGAACATCGCATCACCGTAGCTGAAAAAGCGGTACCCATGCTCGACGGCTGCCTGATAGGCGGCCATGGTCTCGGGATACCCGGCGAACGCCGAAACCAGCATCAACAGCGTGGATTCGGGCAAATGGAAGTTGGTGACCAGAGCATCGACCACATGGAACGGCCGGCCCGGAAAAATAAAGATATCGGTGTCGCCGCTGAACGGCTTGAGCACGCCATCGCGCGCTGCACTTTCCAGCGAACGCACGCTGGTGGTCCCCACGGCCACCACCCGCCCGCCGCGCGCCCGACAGGCCTCCACTGCATCCACCACGTCCTGGCCGACTTCCAGCCACTCGCTGTGCATGTGGTGGTCTTCGAGCTTCTCGACACGCACCGGCTGAAAGGTCCCAGCCCCCACGTGCAGAGTCACGAACGCAGTCTCGATGCCCTTGGCGGCAATTGCCTCCAGCAGCGGCTGATCGAAATGCAGCCCCGCCGTCGGCGCCGCCACTGCGCCCAGGCGCTCGGAGTACACCGTCTGGTAGCGCTCGCGGTCGGCGTCTTCATCCGGACGGTCTATATAAGGAGGCAGCGGCATATGCCCGACGCGGTCGAGCAGCGGCAACACTTCCTCGGCAAACCCCAGCTCGAACAGCGCATCGTGGCGCGCCAGCATCTCGGCCTCGCCCCCACCGTCGATGAGGATCTTCGAGCCAGGCTTGGGCGACTTGCTGGAGCGCACATGGGCCAGCACGCGGTGACTGTCGAGCACCCGCTCCACCAGAATCTCCAGCTTGCCGCCGGAAGCCTTCTGGCCAAACAGCCGCGCCGGAATCACCCGGGTATTGTTGAATACCATCAAGTCGCCCGGGCGCAAATGCTCAAGCAAATCAGTGAATTGACGGTGCGCCAGGGTGCCGCTAGGCCCATCCAGGGTCAGCAGGCGACTGCCGCGCCGCTCAGCCAAAGGGTGGCGAGCGATCAGCGAATCAGGGAGTTCGAAAGTAAAGTCAGCAACGCGCATGATGGGGTTCGTCTAGCAGGGCCGGGAAGTCTAGCGGAAATATCAAAAATTCTCCATGTACCTGATTGACCGACGGTTATCTCCTCTCTATACTTCGCCGCCATTGAGCCCTGATGGCGGAATTGGTAGACGCGGCGGATTCAAAATCCGTTTTCGAAAGGAGTGGGAGTTCGAGTCTCCCTCGGGGCACCATATAGCAGTAACTGAAAGCCTCTACCAGGCTTTCAGACCCAAAGAAACCGGCCATTTGAGCCGGTTTTTTTGTGCCTGTATGTTTACCCCTGCCCCCAGATGCCGCACGCAACTCAAGGACGATTCATGAACAGGATGCTCTGTGCCGCGCTGAGCCTTTCGATTATCGCGTCATCCTTGATCGGGTGCGCTGCAAAACCTGTGAAGGAACCGCTCAAAGTCCCTCAGGTTTACGGCTACACCTTGAATCAGCCGCTTTCCAGCGATGAGTTCAAGGCGCTTTCCGCTCCCGGAGGCGAGAACGGCATGGGCTCCCAGGTTTTCAATCGTATCGATGAGCAAGGCGATCTCTATGAGGTCTTGCTAGATGGGCGGATCCGCCCGGAACTTATCCGCAAGGAAAGTCGTGCTTTTGCCAGTCAACCTGAGTGCGCGGCTGAGTTTGAGGCGCAGATTGCCCAGTTGCAGCAGCTCTTTGCCAGTTACGACACACCGACTCGCGGACTAGGGCCGGAAAGTCGAACGCTCGTGCCGGGGGACCGCTATATCAGCGTAAACACTACGCAGTGCAGAATCCGTCAGTATGATCAGACGGGAACCCATCGTTATGCCGTGAGCCTGTCCGAGAACACTGTCACGGCTCCATCTGAACGAGGCGTGGGCGATAAGATCGACGATGCCTACGAGGGCGTATGGATCACTGTGCTCATGATCCCCCTGTTGCCGTTTGTGCTGGTGGGCTGGGCCGTTGACAAGGCCACCGATTGAGCTTGGTTCGGGCTCGGTTTTAGCGCGAGGGGCAGTCCGATTTTGAGGTTACCTGGGGGTAAGCGGTTGCTGCCGCATAACTAACCGAAGCCTGGATAGCTGTCCTCAGGCTTCTGGAGAGCGCTTGACCGGGAACGAGACGAAAGGCTTGATCTCCTTGAGCACAAACATACTCTGCATCTCTTTGATGCCAGGCAGCTGTCGGACCACCGACATAGCAAAGTCAGAAAAAGAGTCGAGATCACGCGCCACTACCTGCATCAGGAAGTCCGCGTCGCCACCGATGCTGTAGCACGCCACCACACCCTCCAGCTGCATCACTTGCTGCTCGAACTTCTGGGCCTCGGCTTCGCTGTGATGGTCGATTCTGACCCTTACAAACACCATCACCCCTAACCCGATCTTGCGTCGGTCCAACACCGCCCGGTAGCCCTGAATATAACGATGCTCTTCCAACTGGCGAACTCTGCGCCAGCAGGGCGAGGCCGACATGCCGATCTGGTCGGCCAGGGTCTGGTTGGTGATCCTGCCATCCTGCTGCAAGGCTGTAAGGATTTTAATATCTGTCAGACTGAGCATCTGATCGGTCATAAATTCCCACCTCTCGCAATAAAGAGGTAAATCCTACCAGAACCGATCCTCCCACGGATCAAAGTAGAAAAAAATTACCCGTCTAAAGGCGATAGTATTTCTTCAGCATCTGACATCGGATTTACAGGCCCTCAGCCTCCAGGCACAAATCGATAAATACATCCACGACGGACTGTAATTATGCGGAAAAATGATTGTGGGTAAGTGATCGCGACCTTGGTCTGACGTCATTGATAAAATCAACATAGATGGAATCGAGGTGTATATGTATTTCGATGCTGCCGTTCACAAATGTGTAATTGTCGTCGACAACACGCTGGGGTTGGGACATGCAGTAAATGCGCTAAGCGTCATAGGTGTCAGTCTAGGACGTTCGGTAGAGGGTCTGGTTGGACCTGCCCTGCAAAGCAGTGACGAGGTTAATTACCCTGGAGTCATATACGCACCTTTGCCCATTTTGCGATCCAGCAGTGATTACTTGCACGAACTCCATAAGAAGGCGCTGCTGGACAATGAAATTCATAGCATGCCCTTCAGCGCCCTGGCGCAATCCTGCAAGACGTATCAGGAATATGAGGCGCGCATCTGCGAGGCCGATAGTTCAGGCATAGAGTTGGTGGCCATTGGTTTGGTCGGGCCACAGAAAAGCATCAGCAAGTTGACGGGCAATCTTTCGTTATTTAAATGAACTGCTGAGATGCCGTATTGTTTAGAACGCAGCCATGGCGTAGATGAAAGACTGAAGTGAAGTCGTTTAATCTTGACTTCCGAGTATGTAAGAAACCAGCACCTAATAATAAACAATCCGAGAAAAGCGATATGCTCAACGTATCACAAGCACTTACCTATACGGCAGCGCTGGGCATCGCAGCGGCCATTCCCGGTCCGGGCATGGCAGCGCTGGTAGCACGGAGCGTCAGCGGTGGCACACTATCGGGCTTTTGCCTGCTGTTTGGGTTGATACTCGGCGATCTGACTTACTTGTCATTTGCCATCTTTGGACTGGCGATGATTGCCGCGCACTTCGATGCACTGTTCCAATTGGTGCGCTGGGCGGCTGCGCTGTACCTGTGCTATCTGGCTTGGCAATTCTGGTTCGCCAACCATCAGGCTATTGAAATAGGTCACCCAGCGAAGAAAAAGGAACTGCTGTCGGCGGCGATATCAGGCCTGACTATTACCTTGGGCAACCCGAAGACCATCGGCTTCTATCTTGCGTTGTTGCCGCTCGTGATCAACCTTGAAACAGTCTCGCTACAGACGTGGGGACTGATGCTGGTGCCATTGACCATTCTCGTTCTATTGGGTGTTGGCACACTGTTCATTGTCAGCGCGGTGCGTGTCCGGCACCTGCTATCGAGCCTGAAAGCCCAGCAGTGGCTGTTCCGCGGCGCGGCGGCGATCATGGTAGTGGCCGCCGCGGCGATGCTGATTACTTGAAGCACGCAGTGGTATCCGATCTCGCAACAGCTTCATGCGCCCCCGAGTCCAGCAGTGCCCATGGCACCTGTGGGCGTGCTCATCAGCGCTAGCGTTTCCAGTGCATTGGCGAGGAAGTCGACAAATACCCGCACTTTCTGCGGCACATGCCTATGGCTCGTGTAAAGCGCATAGATCGAGCGCCGAGGCATCGATTGCCCGGAGAGCACCTGCAGCAACTGGCCGCTGTCGAGCAAAGGCTGGGCGATGAACGAAGGCAGAGCGCCAATACCCAGGCCTGCCTGCAACATGTCGCTCAGCATCAGGCTGTTGTCCACCGCAAGGCGCACTGGCAGTTCCAGGCGGCTACTGCCTTGCGGGCCTTGCAGGTGCCAACTGTCGGGGTACTCGGCCAGGCGATAGGCCAGGCAGCTGTGTTCGCGCAGATCTTCAACACTCTGGGGAGTGCCTTTGGCTTGCAAATAGACCGGAGCGGCGCAGATCACCTGCTGAACTTCGCCCAAGCGTCGGGCGATCAGCGAGGAGTCGGGCAGACGGCTGCGGATCCTCAGCGAAACATCAAAACCCTCGCTGACTACGTCCAACAGGCGGTCGTTCAGGGTGAGTTCGACCTTGAGTTCTGGGTAGCGCTGCATGAACGCCACCAAGATCGGCGACAGCACCTTGAGGCCAAACGACAGCGGCGCGTTGACCCGTAAACGACCGCTGGGTTCGCTGGCGCCGACCTGGGTCGCACGTTCCAGGGCGTCCAGTTCATCGAGCAGGTGGCAGCATTCGCTGAAGTACGCCTGGCCGGCCTCCGACAAGCTCATACGGCGAGTGGTGCGCAGTAGCAGCAGGCTGCCCAGGCGCGCCTCCAACTGTCGTACCTGTTTGCTCACTGCGGCTGTGGATTGCCCGAGGTCGACGGCGGCAAGGCTGAAGCTATCGCGCTCAACCACGCGGCGAAAGGTACGCATGGCCACCAACACATCCATATTGTTTCTCCTGGGTTGAATATCAATCAATCAGAGGCCTGATTATCTATCAATTAGCAACCCATAACATGGCTGCTCCCCTTACAGGAGTCATGGCATGTTGTTGAGTTCGTGGATCAAAAACCTTACCGGGCTGGCCGTCTTGTCGGTGCTCAGCTCACTGTGCAGCGCTGGCGCGCCGGTCAAGTCCGAGGTGGGTATCAGCCCTTGGGGCGAGAAGGATGAGATCGGGCGTCTGAACCTGATGACCCCGCAGTCGCAGGCAGCAATCATGTCCCGGGTCAATGGGGCCCAGGCCTACGACCTGGCGGTGGAGTATTTTGTCGGCATGCCCAGTTGGCAAGCAGCAGGTGACCCGCCGTACCAGATGTGGATGACCCACACCCCACACGGCAACGTCATCGCCGACCCGATGCAGGTTGGCCAGCCGATGAATCAACACGTCAGCTACAGCGGCTCGGCGGTGTCCATGTATGCCCACATGGGCACCCACATCGACGCGCTCAATCACTTTGGCCTCGACGGCAAGATCTGGAACGGCTTTCGTGCCGACCAGCACTTGGGCGACCGAGGCTGGAATGTCACGGGAGCAGAAAAGCTGCCACCGATCATCGCTCGCGGGGTGATGATCGATGTGGCCGCAGCCAAGGGCCTGGAGCAATTGGCGGACAGCTACCGAATCACCCGCAGTGATTTACAGCAGGCGCTGGCCAAGCAGCGAGTGGCGCTGGAAAAGGGCGATGTGGTGCTGATTCGCACCGGGCGCATGCGTGACTATGAGCACGCCCAGGTCTACATGGCCAACCCGCCGGGCCTGAGCCTGGATGCGGCGAAGTTTCTGGTGGAGACCAGCGGCGCCATGGTGGTCGGTGCCGACAACTTGAGTTTTGAGACTTTCCCTTCCGAGGTCGAGGGCAACTATCTGCCGCTGCACACCTATCTGTTGGCCATGCAGGGCGCGCCGATCATTGAGTTGGTGAATTTGGAAGGTTTGTCCCGGGATCAAGTCTACCAATTCGCCTTTGTCGGAGCCTCGTTGAAGCTGCGCGGAGCGGATGCGGCGCCGATGCGTCCGATAGCCTTGCCCATCCACTGAGGATGCGGCACTACTTTTTCAGGAGATCACCATGTCGACACCTTCCCCTATGCTGACCTTGTCCAACCCGCCGGGGCTATATGACCCCAGCGCTAACGGCTACTCGCATGTCGCCCTGGTGGCTGCCGGCGCCCGACTGGTCTTTATCGCCGGCCAAGGCGGGGAAACTGCCGATGGCCAACTCTCGACCGACTTTACCGATCAGGTACGCCAGGCCCTGGCCAACTTGCAGGTGGCTTTGCGTTCAGTCGGCGCCGAGGTCGGCCATGTGGCCAAACTCACGGTATTAATCGTCGATCACAGCCATGCCCGCCTTGAGATTTTCGGTGCGCAATTGCAGCAACTTTGGGGTTCCTCGCCGACACCGGCCTGTACCTTGATACCTGTGCCGCGTCTGGCGCTGGATGGCATGTTGTTCGAAATAGAAGCAGTGGCGGTGCTACCCGACTGATAGTTCGAACAAGACACAGCGAGCCCGTGAAACAACAGTTTCACGGGCTTGAGGTTGAAGTTTGCGAGACGCTACCCTAGAAACTGGTGCGCAGGGTAAAGGTCATGTTTCGCGGTGCACCATAGTAGTTTTGCGACTCTACTGGCCCGGTCTGAGCGTAATAGACACGGTCGAAGATGTTTTCGATGTTCATCGACAGGTTCACGTTTTTGCTGATGTCGTAGGCTATACGGCCGTTGTAGAGGGCGTAGCCCGAACCTTCGTGCTTCACACCGCTGCCCAGCATGTAGGTTCCACTCTGAATACGCGTTCCGACACCTACCTGCCACTTGGCGAATTCGTCAGGCAGTGTGTAGTTGGCCCACACCCGCGCCGCATGAGCGGGCATCTGGGTCAGGAAGCTACGGCCTTCCAGGCTGACATCGTCGGGGTTTTCCAGGTAGCGACTGCGGGTGTAGGTGTAGCTGGCGCTGAGTTGCAGCCCGGTCATGACCTGGCCGTTGATCTCGGCTTCAAACCCCTCTGAACGGACTTTGCCTCCGGCGATATAGCAAAGCGTGGTGTACGGGCTAAAGCACGGCGAGGGAAAAGACTGGTCGATCTGTGCCCGACCATTGAAGTTTGTCTGGTAGATCGCGAACGAGGTGTTGAGAGCGCCCTCGTAAAACTCGCCTTTGAGGCCCAACTCGTAGGTTTCTCCAGAGCGTGGGGCTAAGGTATTGCCGGCATACGTCATGTAGTCGGTTTGCGGGGAGAAGATTTCGGCGTAGCTGGCATACGCCGACCAGTTATGCGTCAGTTCATATACCAGCCCGTAGAAGGGAACGACCTTGGCATTGGTTTTCTGGCCGGTGGGTTTAGAGACGCCGCTTGGCTCGGCGATCTGGTCCTGGCTGTAATCCCACCAACTGACGCGGGCACCGATGATGACGTCCAGTGGATCAAGCACGTTCATCCGCAAGGAACCATAGACGCCCTGCTGGTCGAGCGTTGACTTAACGGTGCGGTAGCGGGCCAGGCGATCATAATCTGGCGGGATGAATTCGAGGATGTTCGGAATGTTTTCGGTTTCTGCATACCACTGGGTGTCATAGCGACCAGAGTCGCGCTTGGCGTGCGTGGCGTTGGCCCCGAGGATGACTTCGTGGCGGCGTTCGAACAGTTCGAAGTGCCCGTTGAGGTACGCGTCGGTGTTGTACTGATAGTTATTTTCCGAACGGCTTTCCGCCCAGTTGTAGCCACCGCCATGGGTCAGCGGATCAATCAGGCCGCCGGTGTTGCTGTAAATGGTGTCCAGATTCATTTTGGTGTAGTTGGTGGTCAGGCTCATCCGCCAATCGTCGTTGAGCTGGTGCTTGGCTTCGAGGAACACCTGAGTGGTTTCCACATCGTTGTAGTCCGATGGCGAACTCAGGTTGGTCGAACGTTTCCAGTCAATGTTCGCACCGGTCTTGTAGGCTGGAAGGCCGAAGTCCATCACCCCACGATTGTTCACGTTCTGGTAGGAAAAACCGGTGCTTATCAGGGTTTGTGGCGACAGGTCGAACTCAAGGACGCCATAGGTCGAAGACCGCTCGGTCTTGGCGTTGTCATAAAAGTACCCACGATCGCCGTAGGAAGTTACCAAACGGCCCCGAACACTCTTGTCTTCGTTAAGCGGACCCTGGACGTCGACTTGCTGTTGATAGTTGTCCCAACGCCCCGCGGATGTAGTGGTGCCCAGGTGGAAGTCCGCTGATGCACGTTTGCGCACCAGGTTGATGGCACCACCCGGCGAACCGGCACCCTGAAACAGGCCGGCTGAACCCTTGAGGAATTCAACGCGTTCGTAGGGCACCAGGTCAGCCCAGTTCTGCGAGGTAATGCTGTTGCTGTTGGGCAGCGGAATGCCGTTGATCTGGTAGTTGTCGATCTGGTAACCGCGGGCGTAAGGCTGGTTGTCCCCCACCATATAGCCGTAGGTGATCACGCCGGGCAGGACGTTGTAGACGTCATCCAGGGTCTGGATGTTCTGGTCCTTGATGCGCTGGGCGGTGAGTACCGTAATGCTCTGTGGAATATCCTTGAGGGGACGCTCGCTTTTACCGATGCTTACGGCGCCCGTGGTGTATGAGCGGGTGTCCTCGGTATTGATGCCCAAACCGGCGCCCTGAATGGTGGTAGCACCCAGTTCCAGTGCGTCGCCCTGGTAGGGAGCGGCAATCAGGTAGCTGCCATCGGCGGTTTTTTGCGCCACCAGGCCGGTGTTACCGACGATACGCTCCAGCGCCTGCTCAACGCTCAGTTGCGCATGCAGGGCGCTCGCCTGACGACCTTCGGCAACGTCAGTGGCGAACAGTATTCGGCTCCCGGTCTGCGCCGCCAGCGCGTTCAGTGATTTATCCAGCGCCTGTGCCGGGATATCCAGCGAATAAACAGGGCCTTGTGCGTTGACGGTGCCTGCCAGTATCAGGCCGCTCGCGAGCAAGCTCAGGCGAAGCGATGACGTGTTCTTACCCATGATTTCCCCATTCGAACAGTCGATAAAAGCGTTCTTCATGGGATTGGCGTATGGGCCGAGCCAGATGTTGAGGTTGATCTGGAAATAATTCTCATTTGTTTAAAGGACGGTATTTTTATCAGCGAGCTTTACTGAAAGTGATGCTGCCGTCGGCCGCGCGCGCGAGGCTTACTGGCAGGATCGATGGCAGCAGGCCGATCAGCGCTTCGACCGAGTTGCTGTCAAATTCGCCGGAGAGGCGCAATTCGCCGACCTGCGCATCTGCCAACCGCAACGGTTTGCTACGGTAATGCTGAAGGTCCGCGATCACCTCGCTCAAAGGGGTGCCGTCAAAGCGCAACTTGTTCTGACGCCAGGCGGTGAGGGCCGCGACATTGACTGGCCGCACGTCGCCAAAGTGGCTCGATGACGCCCGCAGTTGCTGGCCGCCGTTCAGTCTGACGGCTGCAGAACGATTGCTGCTGACCTCAACGGCACCCTCGATTACAGCCACGTCCACGCCACGAGCATCACTGCGCACATCAAATACCGTACCGATGTCCCGGACACTGACGCCTTGGCTGCGCACGATAAAGGGCGTGTCGGCATGCACGACGGTGAACAGCGCTTCGCCGTGACGCAGTTCCAATTGGCGGCTGCGCAGGCGCTTCTCAATGATCAAGTGACTGCCGGAATTCAACTCGACGCGGCTACCGTCGGCCAATTCAAGCTGTTGCCGTTGGCCTAGTGCGACCTGAACATCTTCGGTGTGCCAGGCGGGGTCGAGTAACCACACGGCACTGCTCAGAGCCAGGACCAGAAGGCCGCCGCAAGCCGCATTCCTGCGTTTACGGCGGCTGTCAGTCATTGCCTTGCCTTCGGCCAGCAAGGCCTCCCTGGACGGAACGCGCTCGCGCAAAGCTTCGGCAAACGGTTGCAACGGATCGTCCAGGTCGGGGCGGCGTTTTTTGTCGAGCGTGTCCGGCCGATTCATGTTTTCACCTGCTTCTGTTGCCGCACAAGCCGGCGTGCAGGCTCCCAGCGCAGAATGATGGCGGCCATTGCACGGCCAAAATGCTGGGTGACCATATTCAGGGAAATATCCAACTCATCGGCAATTTCACGTTGCGGCATGCCATGGATACGGTGCAGCAAAAATACCTGGCGCTGGCGCGCCGGCAGCGCCTCGATGATTGCCAGCAGGGCATGCACGTGTTGTTCGAATTCGACTGCCCGTGCACCGTCCCAACTGTCCATTCCCTCTTCCGGTGACTGGTGCGTCAGAACATACAGGCTGCGAGTGCGCTCGGCGCGGATGCGGTCGATGGCGCGGTTGAAACTCATTTTGCGCAGGAATGCCAAAGGCAGTGCGACTTTTTCCTGGGGCGGCTTTTCGAGAATCTGGATACAAACGTCGTGAACAAGATCACGAGCAAAGTGTTTGCCGTTGAAACGAAGCCGGATGTACTCCACCAGCGAATCGTAGTGAAGGGTCAGCGCAGTCATCAGCTCTTCATTGGGCGACGTCTTCGACATGGTAAGCAAACGGCATTGATGAGAATGTGTCTCATTGTATCGTCATCTTTGCGGCGTTTGCGAGCCGTCCGATGTTGTTCATTAAACTGATATGAAGTCCAACGCAGTTGCTCTTGAGAAACCCTCAGGGCCCCCGCCAGCTTTTCAGCGCCCCCGCCACGATTCAATGCGCTATCCGATTGCGACGAGTATCGTGTTTGCCATCGATACCCTCGCTACGGATCGGATGATGACCAGAAGCATTTTCTACGCCTTGGGTGCCGCCGCGCTCTTTGGTGCCAGCACACCGCTTGCCAAGGTTCTGGGGCTAGACGTCCCTGCAGTCTTGCTCGCCGGGTTGCTGTACCTGGGAAGCGGCTTGGGCTTGACGATCAGTCGGTTAATCCGTGATCGCGGCTGGCAGCCTGTCGGTTTAACTGCATCCGAGTGGCCGTGGCTGATTGGCGCCATTGTTTTCGGCGGGGTGCTGGGGCCGGTGTCATTGATGTTTGGACTGACCCTTACCTCTGGCACTACCGCTTCGCTGTTGCTGAACCTTGAGGCCGTGTTGACCGCACTACTTGCGTGGATGGTTTTCAAGGAGAACGCTGATAGGCGGATCGTCGTTGGAATGATCGCGATAGTGGCAGGCGGCGTAATGCTGGGCTGGCCGCAAACTTCAGCACAGAGCAATGGCTGGGTTGGCCCGGCTGCAGTAGCAATCGCATGTCTTTGTTGGGCCGTCGATAACAACCTTACTCGGAAGGTTTCAGCATCGGACGCCTTGTTCATTGCAGGTATCAAGGGATTGGTCGCCGGGGTGGTCAATTGCACCCTGGGGGTTGCGCTTGGCATGCATCTCCCCGAGTGGTCTCTGCTCGCCCCCACCCTCCTCGTAGGTTTCCTGGGATACGGCGTGAGCCTGGTGCTTTTCGTGCTGGCTTTGCGGGGACTGGGAACAGCTCGGACCGGCGCGTATTTCTCTACCGCTCCCTTCTTGGGAGCAGCTATTTCAATTCTGTTTCTGGGCGAAGCCGTGTCATGGGAGTTTTGGGTTGCTGCGGGCCTGATGGGGATTGGAGTCTGGATCCACCTCACCGAGAGTCATTCACACGAACATCAACACGATCCGCAGACACATGACCATCAGCACGTTCACGACGAGCACCATCAACATGAACACGCCTTTGAGTGGGATGCATCTGAGCCTCATAGCCATGTGCACAAACACGCCCCCATACTCCATAGCCACCCGCACTTTCCTGATATCCATCATCGGCATAAACACTGAGGGGCAGCCCTCGGCATAGCGCCGTATCTGAAGCCAGCGGCGCCAACCGCACCCACACAGACCGACTAGACTCCACCACTCCAGTGCCGCAGGTCCCTGTAGGCACTCCCCTAAGCTGTCATTCCCACCGAATTGAACTGAGTACACAATCATGTGTGAATCATGCGATTCAAGCTCTGTTTCAAAAGTGAACACTCGTCGTCATTTTCTTCGTCTTGCCGGATTGGGAGCTGGCGCCCTGCTGCTGGCCGGCGCTCTGCCCGGCAGGCTTGCGCAGGCAGCCGAAGCAACCTCCGCACCGCCCAAACCGAAAAACGTCATCAGCCCGGATGAGGCACTCAAAAGGCTGATGGCCGGCAATGAACGTTACGTCAGCGGTAACTCCGAAACCCACGATTTCAAGGACGAGCGTGAAGCCTTGGTCTCCGGCCAGAATCCTTTCGTGGCAGTCCTCAGTTGCTCCGACTCGCGTATCGCACCCGAGTACGCGTTTGATACCGCACGCGGCGATCTGTTCGCCATACGCGTGGCGGGCAACTTCGTTACCGATGAAGGTCTGGCGAGTCTTGAATACGGTGTCGCGGTGCTGGGGGCACCGCTGATCCTGGTCTTGGGGCATGAGCGGTGCGGCGCTATCGAGGCCGGTATCAAAGCCGTCAAGGATCACACGGTGTTCCCCGGGCACATCCCGAAACTGACGGACGCACTCAAGCCCTCTATCGAAAGCGTGCTCAAGCAACCAGGGGAACTGGTGGAAAACGCCACCGTGCAAAACGTCAAAAACTCGGTCGAGCGCCTGAAGAAAGCCACTCCCCTGCTGAGCGATGCACTGGACAAGGGCAATCTGAAAATCGTCGGCGGCATCTATCGCCTGGCAACCGGTAAAGTCGAGCTGATTGCCTGAGTCGCGCTGGCTGCAATCCTCTACCCCTGAGATATAATCGGCCAGCCAGTTAAAAAGAGACCTTGTTTATCAAGGTCTTTTTTCGCCCATAGAAAAGTGACCCAAACCACCGCACAAGGACCTACTCCCATGGACCGCCCCCTGGAAACCGTCGCCCTCTTCGCCCTCAAGCTGGTTCACGAGAGCGAAGGTCAAAGCCCGATCCTGCGTGACGATCCGGTCATGGACGACTACCAGCGGGAGGTTTTCCAGTTGCTGGTGCGCCGTGGTGATGTGGCGGCGATCCAGTTGAAAGTGGCGACCTGCGTTGACCTGGCGCTGGCGGCCCTGGGCGGGGTGGACAAACCCATGGGCCGTGAGCTGCAGCGCCTGGCCGCGGAGTTCAGCCAGGCGCAGACGCTGGAGCAGATGCAGGTTCCGCTCCTGGCGCTCAGGGACTACCTGAAAGACATTCAGTGAGGGCCCTGGCGCGCCCTACTCGTCCTTGCCCGACGCGCGTACTGCGACTTCGATCGCCCGCACGCTGATCGCCGCGAATATCGCAGTCATCAGCACGCCGTTGAACCCCAGCAGAATGGCCAGCACCCGCGAGACGCCCAGCTTGGGTACCAGCTCGCCATAACCGATGGTCAAGCCGGTCACGAAGCCGAAGTAGATGCCGTCCAACGGCGCCCACCCTTCCAGGTGGCTGATGATCAGGCCGCACACCACGATCAGCAAAAACAGGATGGAGAAAATCGGCCAGACGACGCGAAAGTAGAATCCGACGGCTTTGTAGAACTCACGGCGCACGTGCGCTGAATGCGTGGATGTCATGGTGTGGGCTTCCTGGGGGTGATGACCCATTGGGGGACCCCATCAGCTTGGCACAGGCCTCGGAAAATCGAGGTCAATTGTTGATTATTTGTGTTCAACGGCCGCCGCTGTCCTGGGCTGCGGTCGGCGGCCCTGGATCAACCCTGCCACCAGCGCTGCCAGTATCAACAGGATCGACAGTCCTTCATTGATATCCACTCGGTGGCCCAGCATCAGCACCGAGCCGGCAACCCCGAACACCGGGATCAGCAACGACAGCGGCGCCACCCGGGACACCGGATACTCGCGCAGCAACAGGTTCCAGCCCCAGTAACAGAAGTGAGTCGCCGCGTAGACCTGGAACAGCAGGGAAAACAGCGCCAGCCACTCGAAGTGCCGGACCAGCCCGGTAAAAGGCGCCGAGCCATGGGCCAGCCAGGTCAGGAACAACAAGGGAATCGGCGGAAACAGGCTGGCCCACACCACAAAGGCAAACATCTCACGCACTTTCGACTGTTTGATAATGACGTTACCGACACTCCAACTGAATGCGCTGACCAACAACAGCGCATACCCCAGGGTCGTGGCCTGGCCGGGACTGTTGACGATGATGCACAGCAAGCCCACCACGGCCAGCCCCACGCCCACCAGCTGGCCGAGACGCAAGCGCTCGCGAAACAGCAGCACGCCCCAGCCCAGGGTGAAAAAGGCACTGAACTGGACCAACAGTGCCGCCGTCCCGGGCGGCACCCCAAGCTCGATGCCCAGGTTGATCAACGCCCACATCGCCACCCCAAAAATCAGGCCATAGGCCGCCAACCAGCCCAGGGCGATCGGCGGACGGCGGACAAAAAACACCCAGGGTAACGCTGCCAGGGTGAAGCGCAGGGCCGTCAGCAACAGCGGATCAATCGCCGCCAGGCCCAGCTTGGTCACCGGAAAGTTCAGACCCCAGACCGCCGTCACCAACACGGCGAGGATCAGGTGTTTGTTTTGCATGCTCGGCCATTCCACAAAATGAGGCCGACACTATGGACAATGAACGCCACGGCCCGCTTGCACTATCAGGTCATTGATCGGTAGATTTGGGCCATGCGCGACATTGATATCGATCCCTACGAACACACGCCCCGCGACGCCGTGGTGACTGCCAACGACTATTGCGACGGCCTGCACTTCGCTCGGCATAGCCATCAACGCGGGCAATTCGCCTACGCCGCCTGCGGGGTGATCACGGTGTTCACCGACCAGGGCAACTGGGTGGTGCCCCCACAACGGGCCGTCTGGGTCCCGGCCCATGTGCCCCACGAAATGCACATGCACGGGCCGGTGACCATGCTCAACAGCTACATCCGCCCCATCGCCGCCACACGGCTCGGCCTGCCGGCGCACTGCCAGGTGTTTGGTGTGTCGGCGCTGCTGCGCCAACTGTTGATCCGCGCCATGGACGTGCCGGCTCTGTACGCCGAGGACCAGCGGGACGGCCACCTGATGAACCTGCTGCTGCACGAAATCGCCGACATGCAGCCGCTGTCGCTCAATGCGCCGCTGCCCAGTGAGCCGCGCTTGGCCCAGGCTTGCAGCAAGCTGCTGGAGCAGCCGTCATTGGCGATCGGGATCGACGACATGTGTCGCCAGGTCGCCATGAGCCGCCGCACCTTTACCCGGCTGTTTCGCGAGCAGACCGGAATCAGCTTTGTCGAATGGCGCCAGCAGGCGTGCCTGTTGATGGCCGTGGTACGCCTGGGCAATGGCGAGGCCGTGACGCGGGTGGCAACCGATCTGGGCTACAGCAGCCCGAGTGCGTTCACCGGGGTTTTCCGGCGGGTGCTGGGGCAGGCGCCGAGTCGCTACTTCACGCAAAATAGCCCGGCTTGATTGAGCTGTGGCGCTTCACACAAACAAAGGTCCCCATGGATGAGTACCACCTTGATGATGTCTTGCACGGTAAACAACGGTCAGCCCCTCGCCCCCGCCGCCGAGCCGGTCAGCGTACCCTGGTGGAGCTTCGGTAAAACCGTGCTGGCGGCCACGGCGCTGACCCTGGTGCGCGATGGCCTGGTGGCTCTTGACGATCCGGTCGAGGAAGGTCCGTTCACCTTGCGCCAATTGCTGCGGCATGAGGCCGGGCTGGCGGACTACGGCGAACTGGCGGAGTACCACGCAGCCGTTGCCCGGCATGAAACCGCGTGGTCGGCCGAGGAGATGCTGCAACGCCTGGACGCTGCCCGGCTGCGTTATGCGCCGGGCAGTGGCTGGGGCTATTCGAATGTCGGCTACCTGTATATCGCCCGGTTGATTGAGCGTACCACCGGCCTGACGCTGGAAGAGGCGCTGATCCAGCGGGCGCTGGCGCCTTTGGATATCGTCCAGGTACGGCTCGCCAGAGTGCCCGGCGACCTGCAAGACATGGCCCCGGCCTACGATCCGGCGTGGGTGTATCACGGCCTGTTGTTCGGACCGCTGCAGCAGGCCGTGACCTTCCTTGATCGGCTACTGGCCGGGCAGTTGTTGCCGGATCATTTGTTAAGCGAAATGCAGACCCTGCGTCAGTTAGGCGGGCCAATAGCTGGCCGACCCTGGATGTCTGCCGGTTATGGCCTGGGAGTCATGAGCGGCACGATCTCGGGGGGCTTGCAACTGTGTGGACATACCGGCGGTGGGCCCGGCAGTGTGGTGGCGGTTTATCGGGCCACGGATGGCGAACATTCGGCAAGCTGTGGGGCGTTTCTGCAGGGGGGTATGGATGGAGAGGTCGAAGCGGTGGTGGTCCGCGACTTGAGACTAGCCTTGGCCAGTGCCCAATAACCCGGCAGCGCGTTTTTATTCGTAGGAGCAAGGCTTGCCCGCGATGCCTTCAGGGGCACCGCGTCTATCCGGCCAGCGCGCAGTATCGTTGACGTCCATCGCGAGCAGGCCGCAAGCGGGCGCCCGCTCCTGCAGGGATTCAGGGTGTTCGCAGATTTTGCAGATACCACCACCGAACCTGTGTAGGAGCGAGCCTGCTCGCGATGGTCGTCAACGATGACACGCCAAGCCAGATTCACTGTGCTGCCATGAAGTAACGGAGCACGCCTACAGCACTCAAGGAAACGTCTGATTTACCTCCCGCAAGCGCCTCATCTAGCGTGCGTCCTTTCGTCAATTCGACAGGGACCAATCTGACATGAAGCGCTATCACATCACCGTCGGGGCCAAGACCACCGCCGACGGCACCGTAATGACCGGCTACGAATTCTGGACCATCGATGGCCAGCCCATCGCCCGCGAAGGCGACGAGGTCGCTTGCCCGGCCTGCGACAGCACTGGCGTCATCGTCTGTGACGGTCCGCACCTGGTGGATCTCATGCAAGGACGCCCCACCGCCCTGGACGGTGACCTCTGTCACTGCAAGTGCGACCCACCACCCCGCCTGATCGCCAACCAGACCCTGCAGTGCCAGGAGTTCAAGGAACTCGCACCAGATCCGCGCTTCACGCCGCCGTCCACTCCGTTCACAACCCAGCAGCCTGCAACCGGGCCGCGCTCATCCAATTTCACCTCAACACCCAGCCGCCCCACACCCGCCTTCACCGAACGACCTGAAAGGGTCTGCGAAAATCTCTGGATCAGTTACCAGCAACAAGCCGAGTCCATCGTCGCTCCGGGCGGCCAGTTGATCGCCGATCCCAAGGCCCGCAACCGCGCGATCAACGCCGCCTACGCCCGATTGTGGCTGCAGGACCCACGTTTCCAGTGGGCCGGCCTCGCCGCCTTCGCCTCAAAACAGGTGGGTTGTGGCTTGCTGCATGCCGCGGATTCGATCGACCGGATCCAGGCTGAATATGACGCCGAGCAGCAACTGCAACAGAGTGCCAGGTCAGGGTTCTATGGCTTGCTCGAGCCCAGCGAACGCGAGCGACAGGCCAGACTCCAGACCTTCCGGCAAGCACAACGCGACTACGAGCACGCGCTGCGCAACAATCCGCTACCAGGTATCGACTTCAGGCCCGAGGGCGAACTGTCCTACGCGCAGCAGCTGTACCAGCACGTGTACAAGATGTTGGCCATGGGTAATACCACGCTGTTCCTGGACGTGTATCCGTTGCATGTTTTTTATCAGGAGCGGGGGATGTCAGCGCTGGAGGCCTGCTTGCCTTCGCGCAAAAACATCTATGGGAATGTTCAGTATCCGGTGCTGTGGCCTGTGGCGCAGAAGACGCTGGAGTTCGGTACTAACTACGAGGAAATCCTGCAAGCATTTAAGGCCATTGAGATTGGTAGTATCGCCCGAAGTGTTGAGCTACTGGCGGAGCATGAACAGGTGAACATCCTGCAACCGGCAATGTACAGCGACCGAACATTGGTAGCGCTGCTGCGTGGCAACCACTTGTCCCATGTCACCAACTTTCCATCCGGAGTTGCTCAAGCCATCGAGTTGACACTGGCCAGTCAATGCCAACGAATGGATGACGGACGCACCATCGACTTCGGTCGACATCTCCTGGCCGACTTGTCCGATATCCAACAACGCATGCCGTTCGTACTCAGGGCTGCGGCGCAATTTGAAAGTCTATTGCGTAGCAATCATCGCAACCAGATTGAACAGGCCATCCAGGATATCGCCGCAGGCTGGGGAGTGCGATGAGCCTGCCTGGACGGGTGTCTTGGCGACGCTGTGGAGTCGGACTGATCCTTGCTTCGCTCGTGACCGTATTGGCGTTTGAAACACAGTCGGAAGATGAAATCTCACTGGTCATTGGCGAGCCTTACGAGGCCATGCGCAAGCGGTCCAGCGCAGCTATCGGCCCGGCCATTCCCGGGCACTCCTGGTTCAATACTCCCAAGTCGGATGCTCGCCTGCGTTTCACCGACCCCCAGTACGGATTCATCACCCCGCTGGCCCGATTCTTTACGGTTAGTTTCACCGATGAACTCGTCAGAAGCGTACGGCTTTCCCCGCAAATCGAACCCCTGTTGCTCGAAGACACCCTCAGGGTAGTGCTCGAGTTACAGGAACAATGGCACAACGCAGGATGGGTGCCGATCCGCGTCGAACAAGATCCTCCGTTCGCCGACACGCCTCAATGGCGTGCCCAGTTGCGGGATGTGAACAAAGGCGGAACCTCTTACTGGCAAGCAGGGAACCAGTATCAGGTGATGCTGGTGGTCAATCGTTTCAAAGACATCAAGCGCCCCACAGAAGAGCGTTACCTGATCAAGCTGGCACTGGCCAGACCCTGGGTGAAACCGTGATTCCGGCGCTTGCTGGCGGGCAAGTCATTGATGACTGAGCCGCGCCTTTTTGTAGGAGCGAGCTTGCTCGCGAAAATCGTCAACGATAACGCGTGCATTCAGGATAAACGCGGCGCCTTTGAGTTCTTCGCGAGCAAGCTCGCTCCTACAAAACGCTTAACTAATCGGCATTAACGCTTGCCCGCGTACTCAGGGACACCGCGTCTATCCAGGCAGTACGTGTCATCGTTCACGTCCATCGCGAGCAGGCCGCAAGCGGGCGCCCACTCCTACAGTGGAATGGGGACGAGCATGCCTACCCCTCCAACACCGGCAACATCACCCGCGCCTCCAGCCCGCCGACCTTGCGGTTTCTCACGGTCAGTTCGCCGCCATGTTCCAGCACGATCGCCCGTGCAGCCGAGAGGCCGAGGCCGACGCCGCCGGTGCTTTTGTTGCGCGAGCCTTCCAGGCGATAGAAGGGCACGAATACCTGTTCGTGGCTTTCCTTGGGGATGCCCGGGCCGCGGTCCAGGACGCGGATGGTCACGTGGTCGTCGTGGCTGCGCAGTTCAATGGCCGGTTCGCTGGCGTATTTGAGGGCGTTTTCCAGCAGGTTGGTGATCACCCGCTTGAGCCCCAGCGGCCGGCCGAGGTAGGCCAGGCGCGGTGGGCCGCTGAAGGGGATGTCGATGGACTGGTCGCGGTAATCGTCGATCAGGGTTTGCAGCAGTTCGGCCAAATCGAACGGCGTGGCCTCTTCGAGACGGGCGTTGTCGCGGAAGAATTCCAGGCTGGAGTTGATCATGGCGTGCATCTCATCAACGTCGCGGAACAGCTTGGCCTGCAGTTGCGGGTCGTCGATGAACTCGCCGCGCAGGCGCATGCGGGTCAGTGGTGCGCGCAGGTCGTGGGAGATGGCGGCCAGCATCTGCGTGCGGTCCTTGATGAAGTGCTGCAACTGGGCCTGCATCGCATTGAACGCGAGGATCGCCTGGCGGATTTCCAGCGGCCCCAGCGGCTTGATCGGCGGCGCACGGAAGTCCACGCCAAAGCGTCGCGCGCCCTGGGCGAAGGTCTGCAGCGGCCGGGCCAGGCGGCGGGTGGCGATCAGCGCCACCAGGCCAGTGGACAGCAACACCAGGGCGATCACGATCAGGTTGCGCGCCCAATGCTCCAGGCCCCAACTGCGCGAAGGCATGCTGAACATCAGCCAGGAACCGTCGCTCAGTTGCATCGCCATGGCGTACTGGCCGTCCTGTTGTGGCCAGTCCGTCGGTTGATAGGCTTCCAGGTGCTGGCTGTTGAACAGTTGGTGGGCCTTCGCCGTGTTGGCCCGGGTGGCCGCCTCAGGGGTTACCGGCAGGCCCAGGGCCGCATGGCTTTGGCTCCAGCGGATTCCCAGGCTACTGTCACTGGCAGCAGCAGCCAGTTGCGGGCGTTGCGCGGGCTCGGAAGCGGCAATGACCCGGCTCAGGGAGGAAAGTTTTTCCAGCAGCCCGGTCTCGGTCAAAGGTGGATAGGCCCACACCCCGGCCACCTGGGTGAACAGGGCGTAGAAGCCCAGCGACGTGAGCATCGCCAGGATGGTGGTGAGGGCGATCCAGCGCGTCACGGTGTCCCGCGAGCGCAGGCACCAGCCCGCCCGCCAGCCCTTCATTGACGGGTCACGCTGGGGGTGAACAGGTAACCACCGTTGCGCACGGTGCGAATCATTTCCGGGCGTTTGCTGTCGATTTCCAGCTTGCGCCGCAAGCGGCTGACCTGGACATCGATGCTGCGGTCGAAGGCTTCATGGGTACGCCCACGGGCCAGGTCCAGCAGCAGTTCGCGGGTGAGGATGCGCTGCGGGTGTTCGACGAATACCAGCAGCAGGTCGAACTCGCCGGCCGACAACGGGATCATGACCTGGTCCGGCGAGCGCAGTTCGCGGCGCGTGAGGTCCAGTTGCCAGTCGGCGAACTTGATCAGCGGATGCGGCACCTGGCCGGTCAACGGCCGGACTTCACCCACCCGACGCAACACCGCGCGCACCCGCGCCAGCAGTTCGCGGGCGTCGAAAGGTTTGCTCAGGTAGTCGTCGGCGCCCATTTCCAGGCCCACCACCCGATCACTCAGCTCGCCCATGGCGGTGAGCATGATCACCGGCGTGGTGTATTGCTGGCGCAGGCGCTGGCACAGGGTCAGGCCGTTGTCGCCGGGCATCATCAGGTCGAGGATGATCAGGTCCGGCATTTGCTGCTCGATAGCCGCCCACAGCGCGACGCCGTCGGTGGCCACGGCCACGTCATAACCTTGCTGGACAAAAAACTTACTCAGCAGATCGAGGACCTCAAGGTCGTCGTCCACGATCAAAAGATGGCTCACCGGCGGGCATCACTCAACGACTGATAGTGCGGATATCTAAAACCATTCGGCGCGCCGCGTCATTTATTTCATCCTGGTCACAAAGCGACGCAGCGGTAAAAAACCAGACATCTTTGTGCAAGGCGCAGCTGCCAGGATCAAGCTCCTTTTCTACGAAGACTGTTCGCCATGCCTTTGTTCAAGCGCTCCCCTGCACTGTTTCGCAATGCCGCACTGCTGTTGAGCTTGACCTATCTGTACGGATGCTCCAGTCGCACCTCGACCGATAACCCGATGACCTGCGCGCAAGTCAGCTACCCGTTGTATGACCCGGCCGAGCCGGTGAACCGCGGGATCTTCGCCTTCAACCAGGTGATTGACGAGTACGCCGTCGCGCCGGTCGCCCGGGGTTACGGCTACACGCCGGAATTCTTCCAGCTGGGCATGCACAACTTCACGACCAACTTCAACGAACCGACGGTGTTCCTCAACGACCTGTTGCAAGGCAATGGCCAGCGCTCGCTCAACACCCTGGGGCGCTTCACCCTCAACAGCACCGCCGGCCTGCTGGGGGTGATCGATGTCTCGGACTCCCTGGAAATCCCGCGCCACAGCTCGGACTTCGGCCAGACCTTCGGCGTCTGGGGCATCCCGGACGGGCCGATCGTCGAAGTCCCAGTGCTCGGGACCGCCAACAGCCGCGATGCCGTAGGCAAGGTGCTGGCAGTGGCCATCAACCCGTTCGGCGACCATAGCGATACCGTCGAGGCCCTGACGACAGTGGCCAGTGTCGGTGGCACCATCGACAAGCGCGCCGAAGCGCTGCCGCTGACCGACGCCCTGCAAGCCCTTCCGGACCCGTACAGTGCGCTGCGTGACGTCAGCGCCGAAAAACGCGCGGACTTTGTCCAGAACGGCAAACGCGGCGCGTCCGGGCTGCACGACGATCTCTGCACAGAAGCTCCAACCGATGCCACGTAACAGCCCGTCGCTGATGCTCGAGCAACGCCTGGTCAAACGCGCCAACACCGGTCTGCACTGCAGCGAGACCAGCCTGCGGTTGTCGGAAGACCAGCGTGAATTGATCCTCAGCCGCTACATCGAACTCTACCGCCCCGAAGGCGTGGAGTGGGTCGAGCGCAGCCACCGGGTCTCGGTGACTGCCCTGCTGCGCTGGATCATCGCCCAGGGCGAAGCGCTGCCGGTGGAGCAAGGCCAGGAGCTGCCGGCGCGCCAGGCAATGAACTGAGCACGGCAGCTGCTACAGGGGTCGTGTTCAAGTTGGGTTATCATCGCCGGCTAATTTTGCCCTGGAGCTTCGCCCCGGATGTCCACGCCAGCACCGCAGTCCACCCCCTCCACACCCTTGCCCGCCGTCCTGGTCGGCCCGCTGTTGCGGCGCCTGGAACCGACGCGCCTGGTGCTGTGGCTGGTAGGCTCGCGGGAGCTGGCGCTGACCTTGCGCCTGGCGCCTGTGGGCGACCTGGTGCTCGATGCGACCCGCTGCCAGGTCATCCCGGTCGGCACCCATGCCTTTGTCCACCTGATCGACATCCACCTGGACAGCGCCCTGCCCCAGGACATCAACATCGACTACGACCTGTTGATCCGCGAGGACGACGCCAGCCTGGTCGGCATTGCCCAGTGGGCCCCGCACCTGCTCTACGACCAGGCACAATCGCCGAACTTCGTCCTGCGCAGCCGCATCGATCAACTGCTCCACGGCTCGTGCCGCAAACCCCATCATCCGGCCAACGACGGCTTGCTCTGCGTCGACCAGTTGCTGGCGACGGCCCACGAGCCGAGCCAGCGCCCGGCACTGCTGATGATGAGTGGCGACCAGGTCTACGCCGACGATGTCGCCGGGCCGATGTTGCGGGCCATCCATGCTCTGATCGAACGGCTGGGGCTATACGGCGAACACCTGGACGGCGCAGTGGTGCAAGACAGCGCCGCGCTCTACCAGCACCCGGCCAGCTACTACCATCGCGCCGACCTGCTGCCGGCACTGGAAAGTAAC
Organism: Pseudomonas sp. NPDC087626; assembly: GCF_044743405.1. NCBI lineage: Bacteria > Pseudomonadati > Pseudomonadota > Gammaproteobacteria > Pseudomonadales > Pseudomonadaceae > Pseudomonas > Pseudomonas sp. NPDC087626. The sequence goes on along the minus strand of NZ_JBIUWJ010000003.1, from coordinate 7,021 downwards.
GACAGCCTGCGCGAACGGTTTTTCGGTGGTGCGCGCAAGCCGATCTTCACCAGCAGCAGCGCCGACAATCACCTGGTGACGTTCGCCGAAGTCATGGCCATGTACCTGCTGGTCTGGGGCCCGACCGCCTGGACCCTGATCGACCCGCAGCCACCGGTGCTGACACCCGAACGTCGCGAGCGCTACGCCCTGGAACAGACCCGGATCGATGGCTTCAAGCAGGGGCTGGGCAATGTCGCCCGGGTGTTTGCCCACCTGCCCTGCCTGATGATCTTCGACGACCACGACATCACCGACGACTGGAACCTCAGCGCCCAGTGGGAGGAAACCGCCTACGGCCATCCGTTCTCCAAGCGCATCATCGGCAACGCGCTGCTCGCCTACATGCTGTGCCAGGGCTGGGGCAACAACCCGGATGCCTTCACCGCGCTGCTGGAAAGATCCCGCGGCCTCAACCCCCAGGACGGCTACCTGGACAACAGCGCCCAGGATGAATTGATCGGCGACCTGCTGAAATTCCAGCAATGGCACTACGTGCTGCCGACGACCCCGGCACTGGTGGTGCTCGACACCCGCACCCGGCGCTGGCGCAGCGAGTTCAACCTCAAGCAGCCCTCGGGCCTGCTGGACTGGGAAGCCCTCAGCGAATTGCAGCAGGAACTGCTCGACCACCCCTGCGCCATCATCGTGTCGCCGGCGCCGGTGTTCGGCGTCAAGCTGATCGAAACCGTGCAGAAAGTCTTCAGTTGGTGCGGCTACCCGCTGCTGGTGGACGCGGAAAACTGGATGGCCCACCGTGGCGCAGCGCAGGTGATCCTCAACATCTTTCGCCACTCGCGCACGCCCGGCAATTACGTGATCCTCTCCGGCGATGTGCATTACTCGTTCGTCTACGAGGTGCTGATCCGGCATCGCACCGCCGGGCCACGGATCTGGCAAATCACCAGCAGCGGCATCAAGAATGAATTTCCGCCGAGCCTGCTGGAGTGGTTCGACCGCCTCAACCGCTGGCTGTACTCGCCGCGCTCGCCGCTGAACTGGCTGACCAAACGCCGGCGCATGCAGGTGGTGCCCCATGTGCCCGAGCACGCAGAAGCCGGCGAACGCCTGTGGAATTCGGCGGGCATCGGCCAGGTGTTTTTCAATCAGCAGGGCCAGCCGCAAGCGATCTACCAGCACAACGCCAATGGCGCAGAAAAAACCCGGATGGTGGCGCCGACGGTCGATTGACCACGGCCCCACACCAACGCAGTACTCACTAGGTCTACGAAGGATACGTATGCTCACACGGAACAAGATGGTCCCCGAACTGACGGTCAGCGACATCCAGCAGAGCCTGGCGTTCTGGACCGACCTGATTGGTTTTCAGATCGCCTACCAACGCCGCGAAGAAGGCTTTGCCTACCTGGATTTCGACGGCGTGCAAGTGATGCTCGAACAGTACATCGCCGAGGACGACGGGCAATGGCACACCGGCGCACTGCAAGCGCCGTTTGGCCGCGGGATCAATTTCCAGATGACGGTGGATCGCGTCGAGCCGATCCTGGCCCGCCTGGCCGCTGTGCAATGGCCGCTGTTTCGCCCCTTTGCCGATGCCTGGTATCGCTCGGGTGAAGTAGAGGTCGGCCAGCGTGAATTGATCGTGCAGGACCCCGACGGCTATCTGTTGCGACTGGTCGAAGCCCTGGGCGAAAGGCCTGTGCGCTAGCGCCATAGCCTGCGCCGACAGGGTTATCAGTTTATCAATAATGCTTATTTGGCCCCTGCCGCGATTGACGCTCCAGGCCTGGCGCGCCCCTAATGCAAGACCACCAGAACCCGCTCGGCGGCCTGCTGGTCGGGGGCGCGTCAGCCGGTAAACAGCCCTGCGTCGCACACCGGCTTCGCGCTCCAGCCAGCGCTGGACTACCCTTGCTGCACCTTGAATGTTCTGTGCCACACCGCGACTACCCATCTGCCCGACACGCTGTGCAATCACTCAGAGAACGACCCATGCTCAGAGATATTTTAATTATTCTTACGGCATCGCTGGTGGTCATTGCGCTGTTCCGGCGCTTGAACCTGCCACCGATCCTTGGCTACCTGTGTGTCGGCTTGCTGGTCGGGCCACAGGCGTTGGGTTGGGTCAGTGACTCCGAAGGCCTGCCCTACCTGGCGGAGCTGGGGGTGGTGTTCCTGCTGTTTTCCCTGGGCCTGGAGTTTTCGCTGTCGAAAATGCTCGCCCTGCGCAAAGTAGTATTCGGCCTGGGCAGCCTGCAGGTGCTGGTCTCCAGCGTGCTGTTAGGCGGAGCCCTGTACATGGCGGGCGTGCAGCCCAGTGCCGCGGTCCTGTTGGGGGCCGGCCTGGCGCTGTCCTCCACGGCCATCGTCAGCAAAGAGCTGACCAGCCTGGGCGAGGTCTTCAGCCCCCATGGCCAGAACGCCATTGGCGTGCTGCTGTTCCAGGACGTGATCGCTGTCCTGCTGCTGACCATGGTGCCGGTGTTTTCCGGGACGTCCGGACAAGCCTGGTATTGGGCCCTGCCGATTACCCTGGGCAAGACCGTGGTGCTGTTTGTCGGCCTGTTCCTGATCAGTCGCTGGCTGTTGCCCAAGCTGTTCGACGAGATCGCGGCCTCCCGCTCCGCCGAGCTGTTCGTGCTGCTGGCCCTGGTGATTGTGATGCTGACGGCCTGGCTGACCCATCTGCTGGGACTGTCACCTGCACTCGGGGCATTTCTGGCGGGCATGCTGCTGGGTGAAAGCAGTTATCGCCATCAGATCGAGGCCGACATCCGGCCGTTCCGGGATATTTTGCTCGGGGTGTTTTTCGTCAGTATCGGCATGCTGATCGACCTGAAAATCTTCCAGAGCCACGGTTTGCTGATAGTCGGCTTGACCCTGGCGCTGCTGGTGACCAAGGGTGTGGTGGTCGCCCTGATCCTGCGGTTCACTGGCAGCAACAGCGAAACCGCCTGGCGCAGCGGCCTGGCCCTGGCCCAGGGTGGCGAGTTCTGCTTTGCCCTGATGACACAGATGCAAGCCAACAACCTGGTGTCCAAGGAACTGAGCGGGCTGTTGCTGACCGCGACCTTCTGCTCGATGGTGGTCACCCCGCTGATGCTGCGGGTCGCGCCGGCCATCGCCAAGCGCCTGCACCGGGCGCCGAACGATGCGGTCAACATGGATGAAATCGCCCAGCAAAGCCAGGAACTGCAGGGGCACGTGATCATCTGTGGCTACGGTCGCGTCGGCCAGGCCATCGGCCGTGTGTTGCAGGGTGAGCACTATCGGTTTGTCGCGGTCGATGACGACCCGGCGCAGATCCAGCACGGGGCCGAGCACACGCATGTGCACTATGGTGATTCGCGGCGCCTGGAACTACTCACCGCCCTGGGGATAAGTCGCGCCCGCCTGGTGGTGATCGCGGTGAATGACCCGGATGCGGCAATGGCCATTACCCACGCCGTGCGCCAGATCAACAGCACTATCGAAATCATCGTGCGCACCCAGGACGACAGCCAGACCCTCGAGTTGAAAACGGCCGGTGCCACCGAGGTCGTCCCCGAAGTGCTCGAGTCGACGCTGACCCTGGCGGCCCACACCCTGATCATGCTCGGCACCTCCAAAGAGCGTGTGCAACTGCGGGTCGAGGACGTGCGACGTAATCGTTATCGCTTGCTGTAGGCCGGATAAAAGCCAATCCACCGTCACTGATCAACGGGCGCGCGTAAACGGGCGCCCGCCAGGCGCGACTGTGCCCCTCGATGACGCCCGACGATTCTTTCAAGGCTAAAACATGCTCAATTCTGTCGCCCTCAAGCACGCCGAACCGCTGCATTGTCAAAGCTGCAAGTTAGCCGCCTTGTGCCTGCCGCTGGCGCTCAACAGCCAGGACATCAGCGCGCTGAACGAGATCATCAAACGCGAACGCCCGTTGCGCAAAGGGGACTACCTATTCCACCAGGGCGACCCCTTTACCTCCATCTACGCGATTCGTTCTGGCACCCTGAAAACCTCCAGCCTCACCAGCAACGGCGAAGAACACATCATCGGCTTTCATTTGCCGGGCGAACTGATCGGCTTCTCCGCCATGGACCTGAACGCCTACACCTCAACGGCCCAAGCCCAGGAAACCACCACGGTGTGCGAAATCCCCTTCGACCAACTGGAGAACCTGCTGGAGAAGATCCCCAAGCTGCGCCGCCAGTTGATCCACATCATGAGCCGCGAGATTCGTGACGATCAGAACATGATGCGCCTGCTGGCGAAGAAAAATGCCCAGGAGCGCCTGGCGGCTTTCCTGATCAATCTCTCAGTGCGCTTTCACGCCAATGGCTACTCGGCCCATCAGTTTCGCCTGAGCATGACCCGCCAGGAAATCGCCAACTACCTGGGGATCGCCACCGAGACCACCTGCCGCACATTCACCTTCCTGCAGCAGCAAGGCCTGATCCAGGCGCAGGGCAAATACATCAAGATCATTGACGCGCCCTCGCTGTGCGAGCTGTCCGACCGCTAGGCGCCGCGGCGTGTTCATGACGCCTTCAAGACCCCATACACCCCACGCACAATCATCTCCACTTCCCGCTCATCAAGGGTCAGGGGCGGCAGCAGGCGGATGGTCTTGCCCCGGGTGACGTTGATCAGCAGGCCATGATCGCGGGCGGCGATCAGGCTCAGGTCGCGGATCGAGTGGCTCAGTTCGATCCCGATCATCAAGCCCTGGCCACGAATCGCTACCACGTTCGCCAGGCCATCGAGCTCGGCGTGCAGCCGGGCCAACAGGCGTTCGCCCTGGCGCCTGGCGTTGTCCAGCAAGCCTTGTTCCTCGATGATCTCCAGCACCGTGCAACCCACCCGGCAGGCCAGCGGGTTGCCGCCAAAAGTGCTGCCGTGACTGCCTGGGGTGAACAGCCGCGCAGCGTTGCCCCGGGCCAGGCACGCGCCGATCGGCACGCCGTTGCCCAGGCCCTTGGCCAGCGTCATGACGTCCGGCACCACACCCTCGTGCTGGAAGGCGAACCATTGCCCGGTACGACCGATGCCGGTCTGGATCTCATCGAGCATCAGCAGCCAATTGCGCCGGTTGCAGCGCTCGCGCACCGCGCTCAGATAGCCCGGCGGCGCCAGTTGCACGCCGCTCTCGCCCTGGATCGGCTCCATCAGGATGGCCACGATGCGCTGCCCGTGATCCTGGTGCGCTTGATCCAGCGCGGCGAGGTCGCCGAACGGTACTTTCAGGAAGTCCCCCGGCAAAGCGCCGAAGCCCAGGCGCACCGCCGGGCCGTCGCTGGCCGACAGGGTGCCGAGGGTGCGGCCGTGAAAGGCGTTTTCCATGACCACCACCAAGGGCTGCTCGATACCTTTTTGCCAGCCGTACAGGCGCGCCAGCTTCAGCGCGGTTTCATTGGCTTCGGCCCCGGAATTGCTGAAGAACGCCCGCTCCAGGCCTGACAGCTGGGTGAGCTTTTGCGCCAGTTGCTGCTGCCAGTCGATGCTGTACAGGTTGGAGGTGTGCAGCAACAGGCCGGCCTGTTCGCTGATGGCGCTGACCAGCCGTGGGTGCGAGTGGCCGACGTTGGTCACCGCCACACCCGCCACCGCGTCCAGGTACTCGCGACCGGCCTGGTCCCACAGGCGGGTCCCCAGGCCTTTGGCAAAACTCAGGGCCAGGGGTTGGTAGGTACTCATCAGGTGGGTGGCGGTCATGGCAGTGTGCTCCAGCAGGGTTCGGTGTTTTTGCAGTATCGTTAGCCACCTGAGCTGGATAAACAGCCTGAAACTTCAATCATCTTGAAGCTGGACTTGATAATGGACCTATTCCTGGCCATGACGGTGTACGTCAAAGTGGTCGAGACTGGCAGCATGACCGCCGCCGCCCGCCAATGCAGCTTGTCGACCACCATGGTTGGCAACCACTTGCGCGCCCTCGAGCAACGCCTGGGCGTCAGCCTGATCAACCGCACCACCCGCCGCCAGCGCTTGACCGAGTTTGGCGCGGCCTACTACGAGCGGTGCCTGGAGGTACTGGGGCTGGTGCAGGACAGCGAACGGCTCGCCGAAACCGTGCAGGACGAACCCGAGGGCATACTGCGCATTGCCGCCCCACCGAGCTTCGGTTCCGAATGCCTGGCGCCAGCCATGCACCTGTTCACGCAGCAATACCCGCAAATCCGCGTCGATGTGGTGCTGAGCCAGCAGGTGGTGGACCTCATCGACAACAGCGTCCACGCCGCCATTCGCCTGGGCACCCCCGAGCCATCGGGGCTGATCGCGCGGCCGCTGATGGACTTCACCCTGACCATCTGCGCCGCCCCGTCCTACCTGGAGCGCCGGGGAGTGCCCCGCACGCCGGCCGAACTGAGCCACCACGCCTGCCTGACCTACGCCTACCCTGTCGGCGATGACTGGAGCGCGGTGGGCAAACAATGGCCACTGACCGGGCCCGAAGGCGAGGTGCTGGTGCCGGTCAGCGGGCCGATGATGATCAACAGTGCACCCGGCCTGCACCAGGCCGCCCGCGCCGGCATGGGCGTGGTCATGCTGCCCGATGCGCTGGTGCAGCAGGACCTGCAGGACGGCAAGCTGGTGGCGCTGCTGCGTGACTATCAACTGCCCCGCCGGCCGATGAACCTGGTCTACGCACCGGATCGCTACCGCTTGCCGAAGCTGCGCTGTTTTGTCGAGTTCGCAGTGCAAATGTGGGGCAAACAAGGTGCCGGGCCGGGCGCACCCAAATCGCACAAATCACCGTAGGAGCAAAGCTTGCTCGCGATCGCGATCTCCAGGGCGGCATCGAGGCATCGCGGCATAGGTATCTACACTACTGTGGTGCGACGTTGCACCTGTGGTGCCGACCGGGGTGTTGGATCAGGCCGAGTACATATCCATTTTTGCGGTAATGGCCTCCTATGGTTCCGCTTTTACAGCGGCTCACTTTTGGAGGAGCCCAAAAGTAAGCAAAAGGCTCTTGCCCCACCACTCGGCACCTCGCTTGGGCTCGGTGTGCCCTCACTCCGGCTTGAATCCGTGGGCCGCC